>NZ_JBNPLS010000015.1:0-70826 GCF_050313595.1 Desulfovibrio sp. SGI.169
AAATCAAATAATTATATATAATATTCACTTTTATCGCGCTGCGCGGTGCAGGCCGGCGGGCCGCCTGCCCCTGACCCGCGAAAAATTCGCGCCGTGAGCCGGAGCGCCTCAGCGCTTGCGGGCCTCGGCGGTCGGGCCGTCCACATACAGCCAGAACAGCGCGCCCAGTTCCAGGGGTTTGGGCTGCCCGTCCTGTCCCTTGAGGGGGTCTCCGGCGGCGGCGGCCGCGCAGCACCACCACCCAGGTTGATTGAGCACAAAGGCAAACTGGCCCTCGCTGTCGGTGCGGGCCGCCAGTTCCTCATGCCAGGGCGTGGGCGCGATTTGCCCGTCCGTGTTGATCCGGGTCATGCGCACCGGCGCGTTGCCCAATGTCGCGCCGTTGAACAGCACGCGGCCTGAAAAGAAGGCCGGGGCGGTCAGGCCGAAAGGACGCGTCAGGGGCTGGATTTCGAAACGCTGCCCCACGGGCAGTTCCCAGCCTCGATCCATGCCGTACACGGGCAGGGTGGTTTTGACGTAATGCTGCACAAAGCGGTCGCGGGCGGCATCCCACCAAGGGCGGGCCTCAATGATGAACTGATAGAGACCGGGCCGGCTCAAGGCCACATTGGCCCCCCAGGCCTTCTGATCCAGATAGTGAATTTCCTCCATGTCGCCCAGCAGATCATGCCGTTCGGGCTGAAGCGCCCCCTCCTTGACAGGCGTTTGATGGTCATAGCGCAGCACCGCGAAAAGCTGCGGCATATCCATGGGCAGGCCCTCATGCCGGAATGGGCGCATCATGCTGATCAGCACGTCCACTTCTTCGCTGATGGAGGGCGGCTGGGCTTTTTCTTCGCCCCCGGCCGCGTCGGCGGCTGCCGGGCTGGCGGCCTTGCGCCCGTTGGATTCCGCGGCCCTGGCCACGGGCGGGGTCGTCACCTGCCCGCTGGCCTGCTGGCCGCCCTTGTCCCCGGCCTGCTGCGGCTTGGGGGCCTGGGCGGCGTCAGGCGCGACTTTGGCCGGGGCTTCAATGCCGGGCTGGCTGGGCACCAGCAGGGTCACCCGGGCTGGAGCGGCGTCTGCGGCCGCGAGACCGCACAGCAGAACAGCCATGAGCAGACAGGACGAAAGCGACCAGGATAGCGGGCAATGAAGAGAGAACAAAGCACGAGGCATAGGAACTCCCAAGGGCATTACAAGCCCGCGCCGCGCGAAGATGCGGACGCGGGCGCGGCGTTTGTGGTCAGGGCGTCGCGCCACGTCCAGCATAGCAAAAGGGTCGGACGTTGTCATGCGGCGGGGCTTCAGCCATGCCTCGGCGTCCGGGCGACGCAGAGCGCGCTGACTTCCAGCGCGCCTGCCGCGCGCAGGGTCATACTGGCCGCCGCCAGGGTACTGCCTGTGGTCATTACGTCGTCAATCAGCCAGAGGCGCAGGCCACTGGCCCGGGGCGCGGCCTGAAAAGAGTCACGCATATTGCGGCGGCGCATGGCGGCGGATAATCCCGCCTGGCGCCGGCCCGGCATTGTGCGACGCAGCAAGTCCGGGCGCAGCGGCAGGCCCGTCAGGCCATGCAGAACCCTGGCCAGTTCGTGGGCCTGATTGAAGCCCCGGCGGCGCAGGTGGGCCGGGTGCTGCGGCACGGCCAGCAGCGCGTCGGGGCGCGGCAGACAGCGGGAAGCTTCCAGCAGGCAGGCCCCGAGCAGGGGAGCCAGGGAGAGCTCACCGTCAAACTTGAGCCGCAGCAAGGCGTCACGCATGGCGTCGCGATACAGGCCGTAGCAGGCCAGACTGTTCCAGGGCGGGTCATCATTCAGGCATTGGCCGCAACGGCTGTTTGGGCCAGGACGGGATAAGGCATCGCCC
This sequence comes from Desulfovibrio sp. SGI.169, assembly GCF_050313595.1. NCBI lineage: Bacteria > Pseudomonadati > Thermodesulfobacteriota > Desulfovibrionia > Desulfovibrionales > Desulfovibrionaceae > Desulfovibrio > Desulfovibrio sp. SGI.169. Next base: position 1,852 of record NZ_JBNPLS010000015.1, read on the forward strand.
TGGCCCGCCGCGCTGGCCTCCGCCGTGGGCAGGCCGCAACGCGGGCAGCGCGGCCCGCGATATGGGGAAAACAGCGCCCGGCATTCCGGGCAAAGAGGCGCGGCGGCCCCCGCGGGATCGTTGCCGGCGAAAGTTCCTCCACAGGCGTCCGCCACAGGCGAGAAGGGGCGCAGGCAGTGGACGCAACGCGTCTGGCTCAGCCCCAGAATATGGCCCCAGCGCCGCAGAACAGCGGGAATCACCGCGCGCGCCCGTCTTGCGCCAGAGCCGCAAGCCTTTCCCCCCAATGCCGCCCCCAGGCGCGCAAGGCGTCGCAGACCGCCGGGCGCGCCCACAGGTCTTCCGGCCTGTCCAGGCCGCGCAGCAGGCGAGTGTCCTGAATTCTGGCATTCTGCGGAGCCAGAAAATATTTGAGGGTCAGCAACGCGCCGTTGAACAACTGGCCGCCGCGCGGCCTGCCGGCGGCCAGGGCCGCCAGCACGGGTTTGGGCGAAAGGCGGGAGTCGCCCGCCCCGGCGACGCTTGACGAGCGAGCGGCCCAGAAACGCTGCCCCCGGTCGATGAAGGCTTTGAAGCGGGCCGGCAGCGAATAAAAGTAGACGGGCGCGGCCAGCAGCGCCAGGGGCGCGGCCTGAAACAGGGCAAACAGCTCTTCGGCCTGATCGTCGCCCCTGGCCAGCACGCAGTTGTGCGGGGGGCGGGCGCAGGCCCCGCAGCCGATACAGGGGGCGATGGCGTAGCGGCGCAGGGGCTCAAGGCGCACTCCGGCTCCGGCCTCGGCCGCGCCTTCGGCGAAAAGGCGGGCCAGGCTGTCGGAAACGCCGTCGGGCCGGGGGCTGCACAAAAGCGCCAGAATTTGCCTCACGCCCCGAACTCGCCGCAGAAGGGGTTGTTTCTGCGTTCGTCGCCAATACTGGTGGCCGGGCCATGACCGGGATAGACCGTGGTGTCGTCAGGCAGCTTGAAAAGCGTTTCCGTGATGGAATGCAGCAGGGTGGCCTGATCGCCGCCCGGAAAGTCCGTGCGGCCCATGGAGCGGTAAAAGAGCGCGTCGCCGGTGAAGACCAGCCTTTCCGCCGGAAAGTACAGGGACACGCCGCCCGGCGTGTGCCCCGGCGTCTCCAGCACCCGGCATTCCATGCCGCCGAAATCGGTCTGGCCCGTGGGCATGGGCAGGCTGTCAAAAGGCGGCACCGGCGGGAAGCCCCAGATGCCGCCCTTGCCGGATTCGGTTTCAGCCAGGCTGTCGTCGCCCGTGGGGGCGTAAACCGCGGCCTTGGCGGCTTTGGCCAGCTCAGCCACGCCATAGAGGTGGTCAAAGTGACGGTGGGTGAGGCAAATGGCGGCCAGGGCAAGCTTGTGCTCCGTCAGGTATGCAAGCATGGGCGCGGGGTCGCCGCCCACATCCACTGCCACGGCCCGGTCGGCGTTGTGGATAAGATAGCTGTTGGTCTGCAAGGGGCCCAGAGGGAAGGTGGCTACAGGCATGTGATGTCCTCTGCGGGAAAATGTGAATACATGGCCGCATGCTATACCAGGGGGGCGACACGGGCAAGAGCCGGCGCGGCGGGCCTTCAGACAGAAAGGCTCTTTTTTCGGGGATGGCGTTGTGGCGCTGCCGCCCGGCATATCCGTCTTGATGCGAACAATCCGACCCGTCAGGCGCGGCGCTTGAACATCCGCACGGCCACGCTTACGGTCGCCAGACTGATCAGGCCAATCTTGCCCAGGCTCGCGGCCGCTGCCGCGAAAGTGATGTCCTTCAGAAAAACGCCCTGACTGATGAGCGTGAAATGGCGCAGGGGGTTCAACTGGCTGGCGTGCTGCAAGAAGACCGGCATATTGATGATGGGCGTCACCGCGCCTGAAATCAGGATGCAGGGCACGCCCACGGTGAATGCCCCCAGAAATGCCTGCTGCTGTGTGGCGGACAGGGAGGATACCATCAGCCCCATGCCGCCCGAAGCCGCGGCAAAGACCAGCATGGCCAGGTAAAGCAAAACCACGGAGCCCGTAAAGGGCACGCCAAAACCAAATACCGTGATCAGCAGAAAGAAGGTGCCGTGAACCAGGCCGACAATGCAGCCGGGGGCCAGTTTGGCCAGAGCAATCTCCGTGGGCGTGGCCGGTGAGACCAGAAGCTGATCAAAGGTGCCCACCTCGCGTTCGCGCGCCACGGACAGACCGGTGACCACCAGCCCCAGCATAAGGCTGAGCATGCCGATGAGGTTGGGCAGAAAAAACCACTGAAATTCCAGGTTGGGGTTGAACCAGCAACGCATCCGCACATCCAGACGGGGCGCGACGGCCGCCGCCGTGGCCGAGGCCCGGCCCAGAGGCGTGTCCGCGGCCATGTCCTCAATGATCCGGTTAAGGTAATAGGCCGCGATCTGGGCCGCGTTGGAACGCCGCCCGTCCAGAATCGCCTGCATTTCAGCGGGCTCGCCCCGCTCCACCCGACGGGAAAACTCCTGGTCGAACGTCATGATGAAAAGCGCCTCCTGACTTTCCAGCACGGGCCGGATGCTCGCCTCGGACGGCAGAAAGCGCATGCTCCGAAAGGTGGGCGACCCCTCCAGGCGACGGATGATTTCACGGCTCCAACGGCCATTGTCGTGATTCAGCACAGCCACATCCACATTGCGCACCTCCATGGTGGCGGCCCAGCCGAAAATCACGATCTGAACCAGGGGCGGCACAATGATCAGCATGCGCGAGACGCGGTTGCAGAGCAGAACCAGCAATTCCTTGCGCACGATGGTGAGCATGCGCCGCCGGTTCAGACGAGGGCATCCGCAAAAGGCCATCTTCAGACATCCAGACGTTTGACGAGGTTTCTGTACACCAGCCCCAGCAGCACGGCGGCCAGCAAAGCCATGAACAGCAGGCTCGGCCCGAAGACGCTCCAGACGTCGCCGGTCAGAAAGATGGTTCTCAGGCAGGTGTTGAAATAGCTGACCGGCAGCAGTCTGGTGATGGCCTGCAATACGGGCGGCATGCTGTTGATGTCGAAAACAAAGCCCGAAAGCAGCAAGGCGGGCAAAAAGCCGGAAAACAGCCCGGCCTCCGCCGCCGCCAGCTGTCCGCGCAGGCTCACCGAAATAAGCAGGCCCTGCCCCAGGGCGCTGAGCATGAATACCGAGGACAAAAGCAGCAACGCCCACAGCGAGCCCCGGAAGGGCACGTCGAAGAGCGTCACGGCGGCCACCGCGCAGAGCGCCATGCTGAACATGCCCATGCAGAAATAGGGAATCAGCTTGCCCAGCAGCAATTGCATCCGGCTTACGGGCGTGGCGAACATGGCCTCCATAGTGCCCCGCTCCCACTCGCGGGCAAACACCAGGGAAGTCAGCAGGACGCCGATGAGAGTCATGATCACGGTAATGGCGCCGGGAACCAGAAATTGCGCGCTTTTGGCCGTGGGGTTGTACCAGAAGCGCGTTTCAGCCCTGACAGGCGGCTCCAGCGCCGCGCCGCCGGGCAGGGAGGCGCGCCGCCAGTTGGAGATCAGCCCCTGGCTGTAGCTCTGGATAAACTGGGCCGTATTCGGTTCGGAGCCGTCCACCAGCAGTTGCAGGCCGCCCACGCCGCCGCGCGCCAGCTCCTGATCGAAATTCCGGCGGATGACCAGAATGCCCAGCACATCCGAGTCGCGCATCAGCCGGGCGGCCTCGTTCATGTCGCCCACGGGCCGGGTTTCAAACCAGGGCGAATGGGCAAAGTCCGCCGCCAGGGACAAGGCCCGCCCGCCGCCGCTCTGATCCAGCACGGCCAGTCGCAGAACGCCCGCATCCAGAGTGATGCCGAAACCAAAAAGCAGCAGAAAGGTCAGCGGCATAACCCCGGCCACCAGATAGGAGGAGGGATCGCGCACAATCTGCTGAAATTCCTTGCCCATCAGGGCAAAAAGTTGGCGCAGCCAGAGATTTCGCTTCATGTTTCTTGCGTCTTTCCGACCGGTTCACGCCTCCCGGAGGCCACGGCCCGTTCCGCCCCTGACGCCGGGAAAAACAGGTCTTTCCTTGTGGTAGACCGAATCGCCGCCGGCTTCAAGAGCCGGCGCGCCCGGCACGCTTTCGGCCGGGTCTTGCCGACCGCGGCGGGCAAATCGTCTCTGCCCCGATTTTCACGAGGCAGTCAGGGCCCCGCGTTCCGACCGGAGGCAAACAGGGCACTGGCCGCGCGCCGCGCTACAAGGGGTGCTCCCTGTCATAGCGCTCTATGCTGGCGATAAAGGCCTCCTCCAGCGTGGGGTCTTTCAGGTTCGCAGCCGATGCCTTGAGCTCGTCCGGCGTGCCCACGCTGATCATGGAGCCACGATAAATGAGCGCGATGCGGTCGCAGTATTCGGCTTCTTCCATGAAATGGGTAGTCACCAGCACGGAGGCCCCGGCGGCGGTCATGGCCAGAATATGCTTCCAGAAGTCGCGCCGGGTGCGCGCGTCCACACCTGAGGTGGGCTCGTCCAGAAAGAGCACCGGCGGTTCGTGCAGGGTGGCGCAGAGCAGCGCCAGGCGCTGCTTTTGCCCCAGGGGCAGCGCCCCGGTACGGCCATGCAGAAAATTTTTGAGCTCCAGCGCTTCGGCCAGCACGGGCAGCAGTTCGTCCCGGCGTTTTTTGTCCAGCCCGTAGAGGTCAGCAAAAATATTGATGTTTTCCCTGACCGGAATGTCGGGATAGAGTGAAAATTTCTGCGCCATGTAGCCCAGGCGCGAACGCGCGGCGCTGCCCGCCCTGAGCAGATCCACGCCGTCCACCGCGCAGTCGCCCGCGCTGGGCCGCGACAGGCCGCAAAGCATGCGGAAGGTGGTGGACTTGCCCGCGCCGTTGGGGCCCAGCAGACCGAAAATCTCTCCGGCGCGCACCTCGAAGCTGATGTCGCGCGCCGCAATGAAGTCGCCGAATCTTTTGGTCAGCTTGCGGGCCGCGATGCGGGGGCGCGCCGCGGCCTCCGCGCCCCCCTCAAGGGCGACGCGGCGTTCTTCCACGACCACCCGGCCATAGGGCGAGGTTTTCTGACTGATGCCGCCCACAGCGCTCATATAGGCATCTTCCAGACGCGGGGGCGTCAGTTCGCCGCCCTGGGCCAGCACATCCCCGCGCAGGTCGTCGGGCGCGTCGGCGGCCAGCACCAGGCGTAAACGGCTGCCCTGAATCAGAGCGTCCTCCACGCCGGGGCGCATGCTCCAGCGGGCCAGAGCCTCGCGACGCCCCGCGCCGCTCCCCTGGCTGTCCGCCGCGCAGCGCAGCAAATATGCCCTGCCCTCCGCCCGGCGGGTCAGCTCCTCCGGCGGCCCGGCAAACAGCGCTCTGCCCGCGTCCAGCATGATCACGCCAGGGCAGCGCGCGGCCTCGTCCAGATAGGCTGTGGACCAGATCACGGTCATGCCGTCGTGGCTCAACTCCTGCACCATGTTCCAAAGCTCACGGCGCGACTGCGGGTCCACGCCCACGCCCGGCTCGTCCAGCAGCAGCAGACGCGGCGAACCCAGCAGGGCGCAGGCGATGCCCAGTTTCTGCTTCATGCCGCCGGAAAGCCGCCCGGCCAGCCGCCCGGTAAACGGCGCCAGCGAAGTGAAGGTCAGCAGCCTGTGAAAAAGCTCATCGCGCGCCTGCCCCGCAAGACCGCGCAGACTGGCGTGCAGGCGCAGATTGGCCATGACCGTGAGGTCTTCGTAAAGGCCGAAACGCTGCGGCATGTACCCGATGCTGTTGGGTTCGCGCCGGGCCAGCTCCATGGCGGGCCGCCCGAAGACCAGGGCCGTCCCGCCGGAGGGCCGCATCAAGCCGGCCAGAATGCGTATCAGGGTGGTTTTGCCCGCCGCGTCCGGCCCCACCAGGCCGGTAATACGCCCGGCGGGAATGACCGCCTCAATGCCCCTGAGCGCTTCCACCGCCGCAGCGCCCCTGCCGAAGCTCATGCGCAGATTGTCCAGCCGCACCGCCGTATCAAGATTCTCCCGCGTAACGGGCGCAACGCCGGGCGTCATGGCGTGGCCGGCTCCAGGACGATGGTCACGGGCATACCCTGGCGCATGACGTTTTCCGGATCCTCGACCTGAACGCGCAGGCGATAGACCAGGGCGGTGCGCACCTCGCGGGTCTCCACTGTTTTGGGCGTGAACTCGGCGGTGGGCGAAACAAAACCCACCGTGCCGGGAAAACTCTTGCCCGGCGCGGCGTCCACGCTCACGCGCACCGGCATGCCCGGCTTGACCTTGCCCAGATTGGGCTCGTCCACATAGGCCCGCAGCCAGACGGGATTGGTCAGGGCAAGGGTGTAGACGGTCTGCCCGGCCTGAGCAATGGCCCCGGCCTCGCGGGCGCGGGTCAGAATAATGCCCCGCTGCGGCGCGACGAGCACGGCGTCGCGCACCTGTATTTCCGCCTGGCTCAATTCAGCGGCGGCGGCGGCCACGGCGGCGCGCTGACTCAGCACATCCTCTTCACGGTAGCCGGAGGCGAGCATGTCCAGCTGTTCCTGAGACGAGCGCAGTCTGGCCGTCGCCTCACGATCCGCCGCGCGGGCGTTGTCCAGCTCTTTCTGGGAAATGGCGTTGTTGGCCCGCATGGCCATGACGCGCCTCAGGTTGATGCCCGCATTCTCCGCCACGGCGGTGGCCGCCGCCACCGAAGCGCGGGCCTGGGCGATTTCCTCCACGCGATAGCCGCGCTCCAGCCGGGCCAGATCGGCCTTCTGTCCGGCAAGCCTGGCGGCGGCCCTGTCCCGCTGCCGAAGCAGAAGGTCATCATCCAGCCGGGCCAGGGGTTGGCCCTCGACCACCGCGTCGCCCTCGTCCACCAGCACGGTCGCAATACGCCCGCCCACGCGGAAGCTCAAGTCCACCTGCCGGATGTCCACATTGCCGTATACCGTCAGCCCTCCGTCCCGCCGCGCGCCGAGCAGATGCCAGGCCAGCAGCCCAATCGCGGCCAGAGCGGCCAGAACGGCGATGATTCGTATTTTTCGGGGAACAGACATTTTTTATTCCAGAGAGTTGAAGTTGCGCCTTCCGTTGCCGGCCGGCGACCGCCGTGCGCGGGCTTTCCCGCCCTGGCGCCGCCCCGCGGGCGGCTTCAGGCATGCGGCCGGGATGGGCGGGGCTCCGCCGCGTTTTTCATTTTCATGATGTCCTTGCGCGGCGACTCGCCATAAAGCCGCTTGTATTCCCGGTTGAACTGCGTCGCGCTTTCATAGCCCACGGCGAACGCGGCCCGGGTGGCGTCGCACTCGCCGGAAAGCATCAGGCGCTGCGCTTCGCCAAGGCGCAGGCGCTTCTGATACTGTAAAGGACTCAGCGTTGTGATTGCCTTGAAATACTTGTGAAACGTGGAGGTGGCCATGTTCAGACGACCAGCCAGTTTCTCCACATGCAAGGACTCTTTGTAATTCTCTCTGAGCCACATGATGGCCTTGCTGATCTGGTGACTCTGGGAACCAAGAGTATTCAGCAGGCGCAGATGACGTCCGAAAGGGCTCGCCAGCAGCCTGAAATAAATTTCCTGCCGGATCAGATCCCCCAGCACTTCCGCCTGTCCGGGCCTGTCCGGCAGTTCGAGCAGGCGCAGGAAGGCGTCAAGCAACTCCGGGCTGACCTCCTGCACAGCGGCCCCGGCGGAGGTTGGCGCGCGATCTTCCTCGACCGGCGGAACCCTGGCCGCCAGACCGGCCAGAATGCTCCTGTCCAGCCCCAGCGACATGGAGAGAAAAGGCTTGTCTTCGCTGGCTTCCATCACGCAGCTTGTCGCCGGCATGTTGATGCCGGCAATAAAACAGGTCTGTTCGCCATACTGGATATCCTCCATGCCGATGCGAACCCATTTTTTGCCCTGCACGACAACGATGATCACGGGATCGTAAAAATTCGCCCTGGGCGCGTGCCCGTGGCTGTAGCGATGAAGCATGAAACCGCTGACAGACGTCGGGTAATCGCCATCCACGGGAAGACGCCGGAGCAAAATGCTCTGAAGAGCCGCGCGGCTTTTTTCAAAATCAAACCGATAATTTTCCGCCATGATTTTACCCCGCTGTTGACGCGCCGTCGCCTGCGCGCCCGCGCGACGCCGCTTCAAGCCCAAAGCGTTCAGCCCATGCCGTATATGTACAGGCAAGCGCGAGGCGGCGTCAAAAAAACCCGCCCGGCAAGCGCTCATGCCGTCGCAAACTTTCAGTCCGTAGAGAATCAGGCAAAAAGTGTAGACTTATGGGGCTATCGTCGCCTTCAGGCCCCTGCTAATGTCCACTTGCAAAAGTAGACATGACAGGCGTAGCCGGGTTCGTTCGCAAAAAACCACGTTTTTTTCGCGAACGATCCTGCAAAAATTCTTCGCGGAATGCTGCGCGGCATTTTTGCAGTCAGACACTTGGCTCAGGCTCATTCAACAGGGATTTTGCTGAATAACATGACTTACACTCACTCTATCAAAGGACAAAACGGCATGCAATATGTTCCCCTGAATAACGGCTTGCAAATGCCTCAGCTCGGTTTTGGCGTATACCAGATTGAAGACGCGACGCAATGCGAACAGGCCGTCAGCGATGCATTGGCCGTGGGCTATCGTCTCATCGACACCGCGGCGGCTTACATGAACGAGCAAGCCGTGGGCAACGCGCTGCGCAAGAGCGGCATTGCGCGCGAGGAGCTGTTCATCACGACCAAGCTCTGGATTCAGGATACCGGATATGAGAGCGCAAAGGCGGCCTTCCAGAAGTCGCTTGACCGCCTCGGACTGGACTATCTTGACCTCTATCTCATTCATCAACCCTTCAACAATTATTACGGCGCATGGCGGGCCATGCAGGAGCTGTACCATGAAGGCCGTGTTCGGGCCATTGGCGTGTGCAATTTCATGCCCGACAGGCTGATTGATCTTGTGGCGCATAATGAGATTGTTCCCGCCATCAATCAGGTTGAGGTCAATCCTTTCTGCCAACGCGTGGAAGACCAGCGCATCATGCGTGAAAAAGGCGTACAGATGCAGTCATGGGGACCGTTTGCCGAGGGACGCAACAATCTTTTCGAGGATGCTGTCCTGAAGGACATCGCCCATGAACATGGCGTTTCCGTGGCGCAGGTTGTCCTGCGCTGGCTTATGCGGCGCGGCATTGTGGCAATTCCCAAGTCTGTGCATCGGGAACGCATGGAGCAGAATTTCAACATCTTCCATTTTGCTCTGAGCGATACGGACATGGAGCGCATCGCCGGGCTGGATACCGGAAAAAGCTGTTTCTTCTCGCACCATGATCCCAAAATTGTGGAATGGCTCGGCGGCGTCCGCTATGCCATCTGACGCGGTTTCACCGGCACAATATGCCAAAAAGGAGAAAACATCATGCAGGCACGGATACTGGGGAAAAACGGTTTGGCGGTTTCGGCCATAGGCATGGGCTGCATGGGCTTCAGCCACGGCTACGGGGCCGTGCCGCCAGAAGCGGAATCCATCCGGCTCATGCGCCGGGCTTTTGAGCTGGGCTGCACGTTTTATGATACCGCCGAAGTCTATGGCCCCTATGTCAATGAGGAACTGACAGGCAAGGCCGTGGCTCCTTTCAGAAAAGAGATTGTGCTGGCCACCAAGTTCAGCCCGTTTCCCCTGCCCGGACAGGATGCGGACAAATTGAGCCGCGCGGGCGTGCGGTACGCGCTGGAAGACTCCCTGCGGCGGCTGGGCACAGACTATATTGATCTTTACTACCTGCATCGTGTGCCGGGCGATTGTCCGCTGGAAGACGTGGCCGGATGGATGGGCGAGTTTATCCGCGAAGGGCTGGTTCGCGGCTGGGGTCTGTCCCAACCCTCGGAAGACCAGGTGCGACGCGCCCATGCCGTCACACCCCTTGCCGCCATTCAAAGCGAATATTCCATGATGGAGCGGATGTTTGAAAAGGATGTCATTCCGGCCTGCGAAGAACTTGGCATCGGCTTTGTTCCGTTTTCGCCGTTGGCCAGCGGGTTTCTGAGCGGCAAATACGGTCAGGACTCCCGCTATGAGGGCGACGACGTGCGCCGCGTCATTACGCGCTTCGCCAAAGAAAACGTGAAGGCCAACCAGCCTCTTCTTGATCTTTTGCATGAGTATGCCGAGGCCAAAAAAGCCACACCGGCGCAGATTTCCCTCTCCTGGATGTTGCGCAAGAAAGACTTCATCGTGCCGATACCCGGCATGCGAAAGGAAGAGAGGATTGTGGAAAATCTGGGCGCGGTTGACGTGTCCCTGTCGGATGATGAATTCGCCGCGCTGGAACGTGCGCTTGGCGCCATCGCCATTCACGGCAACAGGACGGATGAGGACATCGCGCGCCTGGGTACGGTACGGGCGCGATGAGCCCGGAAGGTCAACAGAAAGATTCTGCCATTATCAACCCTGGGGAACAACGTCATGAGCAAGAAGATTCTGATTATTTCCACCAGCCCGCGCAAGGGCGGCAATTCCGAAATTCTGGCTGACGAATTTGCCGGGGGCGCGCGTGAAGCGGGCCATCAGGTGGAAACAATCCGTCTGTATGATAAAGCCATCGGCTTCTGCAAAGGCTGTCTGGCCTGCCAGAAAACACAACGTTGCGTCATTCATGACGACGCGGACGCCATCGCGCGGAATATGCTGGCCGCGGATGTCATCGCCTTTGCCACGCCCATTTACTACTATGAGATGTGCGGCCAGATGAAAACCATGCTCGACCGCGCCAACCCGCTGTTTACGGCTGACTATGCTTTCCGCGACATCTATTTGCTGGCCTCCGCGGCGGAGGATGATGAAAGCGCGGTGGACGGCGCGGTAAACGGACTGCAGGGATGGATCGCCTGTTTTGAAAAAGCGCGCCTCAAGGGGGTGGTCAGGGGCGTCGGCGCAACGGCGCCGGGCGACATCCGCCGTAATGTCGCGGCGCTCACGGCGGCTCGCGCCATGGGAAAAGAGGTCTGAAACATGCCGCGGCCTTGACAGCGTCCGCCCGGCATGCTGTCCTGAACGCGTCATGAGAAATATCCGTTTCCGCTTCCGTCCGCTGCTCGCGCTGCTGCTTCTGCTGGCCGCCGCGCCGGTTCACGCCGAGGATTACGGCTGGTTTGAGCTGGACCTCACGCCGGGCTGGCGCGCCGAAGCCCCCCGGCAGTTGAGCGGCACATGGGTCTTGCGGCTGCGCAATGACGAGGCCGGGAGTCAGGTAAGCCTGCTGGTGGGCAAAACCGCCGGGCCGCCGGACGCCGCCGATGTGGCCGGCCTGTTGCGCGCGGCCACGGGCGTGCGCGAAGCGGCGCGCCGCCGGGACGGCCGCTGGATGTTCAGCGGCAAAGACGCTCAGGGCGTGGACACGGCCTGCATCGTCAGCGCGGAACGCGAAACCGGGCTTTACCTCGCCGTGCTGCGCTCAGGCGGCGCGGCTCCGGCCGAAGCCCTGCTGGCCGGCCTGCGCAGCAGAAAACACCCCGGCCTGCTGCCCCACTGAGCGGCGGGGCCTTCTTCCCCCTCAGGCTTTGCAGCCTGAGGGGGCCGGGGCGTCAGCGGCGGCGCGGGCATGCCGCCGCAACGGGGAAACTACGCTGACATTCAGATTTCGCTTTCAGCAATGCCGCAGGCTCTGGCCACGCCCGCGCCATATGCCGGGTCGGCCTTGGCGCAGTTGCGGATGTGGCGCAGCTTGATCTCTTTGGGGGCGTCGCCCAGGGCGCGGGCCGTATTGCCGAACAGGGCTTCCTTCTGCTCCGGGCTCATCAGACGAAAAAGCCTGCCGGGCTGCTCGAAATAATCGGCATCGTCGCAGGGGTAGTTCCAGCGGGCCGCGTCGCCGCTGATCTTCAACGGCGGTTCGGCGTACTCGCTCTGTTCCCGCCAGGCCCCTTCGCTGTTGGGCTCATAGCTGGTATGGCCGCCGTAATTGCCATCCACGCGCATCCGGCCGTCGCGGTGGAAACTGTGGAAGGGACAACGCGCCTTGTTCACCGGGATCAGATGATGGTTGACGCCCAGGCGGTAGCGTTGCGCGTCGCCGTAGGAGAACAGGCGGCCCTGAAGCATTTTGTCAGGCGAAACGCCGATGCCGGGCACCAGATTGGCGGGATTGAAGGCCGCCTGCTCCACTTCAGCGAAATAATTTTCCGGGTTGCGGTTCAACTCCAGCACACCCACTTCCATAAGCGGGTAATCCTTGTGATACCAGACTTTGGTCAGGTCAAAAGGATGATAGGGCAACTTTTCGGCGTCTTCCTCGGGCATGATCTGAAAATACAAGGTCCAGCGGGGGAAATCCCCTTTTTCGATATGCTCGAACAGGTCACGCTGATGGCTGTCGCGATCACGTCCGATGAGCTCCTGAGCCTCGGCGTCCGTGAGATTTTTGATGCCCTGCTGGCTTTTGAAGTGAAACTTGACCCAGAAGCGTTCGTTTTTGGCGTTGATCAGGCTGTAAGTATGACTGCCGAAACCGTGCATGTGCCGATAGGAAGCCGGAATGCCGCGGTCACTCATAACCACGGTAACCTGATGCAGAGCTTCAGGCAGCAGAGTCCAGAAATCCCAGTTGTCCTTGGCGCTGTGCATATTGGTGCGCGGGTTGCGCTTGACCACATGGTTCAGGTCGGGGAACTTGAGAGGGTCGCGCAAAAAAAAGACCGGGGTGTTGTTGCCCACCATATCCCAGTTGCCCTGATCCGTATAGAATTTGACGGCAAAGCCGCGGATGTCGCGCTCCGCGTCAGCGGCGCCGCGCTCGCCCGCCACTGTGGAAAAACGGGCGAACACCTCGGTTTTTTTGCCGATCTCGGCAAAAAGCGACGCCCTGGTGTATTGGGTCACGTCATGGGTCACGGTAAAGACGCCGTATGCGCCGGAACCCTTGGCATGCATGCGCCGTTCCGGAATCACTTCGCGGTCGAAATGGGCAAGTTTCTCCTGAAACCAGACATCCTGCATGAGCATGGGGCCGCGCGGGCCCGCAGTCAGGGCATGATTATTGTCAGACACCGGCGCGCCGGCATTGGTGGTAAGCAGGTTTTTGTTCTTTATGGTGTCGCTCATGGTTTTCCTCCTTGCTTTATTCGAAAGAATCCGGTGAAAAAACGGCTCTGCGTCTGCCGTCTTGACCTTGAAAACTGTAGCGCGACAGCGACTTTTTGTAAATAGTAATTATTACTATTTACAAAAAGCTTTCTGCATTTTTGTCGATCATCTTTTATTTCAGGAGGATACGCGATGGCCTCGCGCAAGCGCTCAGGGCATGGCGGGCTTGCGGCTGCGCAGAATGGGCTGCCCCAGGCGCAGCTCTTCCGTAATTCGCGGCACTTCAGCCGCGCGGGAGGCGTCGCCGCGCAGCAGCACCAGCACCAGAAAAAGCTTGCCGTCACGCTGCATGCGGGTGCGCAGCCCTCTGCCCTCCAGGCGCTGGCGCAGGCTGTCCGCGCTTTCTTCATCCTTGAAAGCGCCCACCTGGAAAACATAGTCAAACATGACGGCTGCGGGCGCGGCCAGGGGGGTCTGGCCTTCCGGCACGGCTGGGGCAAAGGGCGTCGCCGGAGCGCCGGCCGGCGCGGCCGGGCCGTTCTGCCCAGCCCGGGGGTCGGGCGCGCCATTGAGGGCTGCCGCCGGGCGCGCGGGCGCGCCCGGCTTCGGCTCTTGCCGCGCGGCATTGTCATTGCGCAGGGCCCGCGCGAAAAGCAGATCCTCCGGGGCAAGAATCTTCTGGCCCGCATCCGCGCCGTCCCGCACCGCTTCCACGCCTTGCGCCAGGAAGTCCGGCGGCATATCGCCGTCCGACGCCGAGGGCCGCTCCATGCCCGGCGTGGCCGCGTGTCTGACGGCATAGGCGCGTCCGCTCATGACCCCGCCCACATAGGACAGGGCAACGGCCGCCAGTACCAGAAAACAGGCCGCCGCCAGCGACGAGGGGCGCAGGCGCAGCGCGCTCTTGGGGCTGTCTTGCCCGGATGTGGACGAGCGGGAAGCGGGGGACATGCTTGCTCCTTGCATTTTTACTTTTTGCCGTTCCGCCGCGCTGGCGCGTCTTCCGGCACGGGCATTGCCCGCACCATAGCAGCCCGCGCCGCCAGCGTAAAGAGAGAGGCTTCAGGGCGCCGCTCGGCAGGCGGCGCGTCTTGCCGACGGCCCCCGCCCTCTGCTACACTGCGCGGACGCCGCCATCTCCAACCGGAGTTCCGCCATGAAACTTGCGCGCCGCCGCGTTTTTCTGCTTCCGCTTCTGCTTTGCGCCCTTGCCTGGGCCTTTCCGGCGGAAAGGCCCTCGGCCTCTCCCACGGCCAGCCTGACCATCAGCAATCAGAGCAGGCATGATCTTCTCAATATCCGTTTCCGCCAGGGCCGCAGCATGTATTTCGCGCGGCTGGACATGGCCCCCGGCGCGCGGGACGACATCGAAAACCCGGGCGGCACGGCGGATCTGCGGGTGGATACGGGCCTGGCCTTCTGGTTTTTCAAAGCCGTGCCCCTGAACCAGGCGCGTCGCCTGACCTTCTGCGGCGAGCACACCGCCTGCCTGATTCTGGAACAAAGCGACAATATTTCCCGGCATCTCGCCGCCACGGTGCAAAGTCTGCTGCCGGCTGGGCTCAGCCGCCCGGTCTGCTCGCTGAACCAGTTCCGCCCCGGCATGACCATGCAAGAGGTATGCTCTCTGCTGGCCCCCGATTCTCCGCGCGACGACAACGACGCCGTGCTGACAAGCCTGGGCTTCGCGGGCATGGTCTGGGCCGCGCGCCTCGCGCCGGGCCAGCCCGCCGGCGCCGACTCCAGCCCCAGCGGCCATGACCGCCTGGGGCATCTGGAACTGCGCCGTGAGCTGACCGCCGCCACGCTGGACAGCCTGCTGCAAACGCTCTACGCCCAGGGCTATGCGCCGTGGCAGGCGGAATTGCCCGGCCTGGACATGAATTTTACGGAAATGACCGACCAGGACACGGCCAGGCAAAAAGACATTCTGCACCAGGCCCTGCGCTGCTTTCTGCAATCAGGCCGGGGCGAGGCCACCGTCATGCTGGCCCCGGCGAGCATGCTGCCCGCGCTGGTCGACGCCGACGCGCCGCAACGCGACGTGCAGCTTTTCACTCTCACCCTGCGCCAGAGTTCCATGACCCTGCTGGTGGATGTGGCCGCCTACCGGGGTGGCGAAGGCGGCCGATAGCCGCTGTCGCTCATGCTTGTCCTGCCGCGGCGGGGCTTTCAGCCGCGCCGCCCTGTCCGGGCGGCTTTCGCGGCGTCAGCGGGAGGGACGCGGCACGGGCGCGCGGTCTTTTTCCGGGCCATTCCACGCGCTTTTCTTTTACTTTTCGCCCAAAATCCGCTAAAAGCGTGACTTTGTAAAATTCACCCCTCTTGCATTCCGGGCAAGACTGCTTACCTTATGTCAGCGAAGACCGACCTCACCGCCCCGCCGCACAGCGGGCACCGCGCCCGCCTGCGTGAACGCCTGAAACACGACCCTCTTGCCGTGGCGGATTATGAGGTGCTGGAGCTTCTGCTCGGTTACGGGCTCACGCGCAAGGATACCAAGCCGCTGGCCAAGGACTTGCTGCGGCGTTTCGGCACAATCCGGGGCGTACTGGACGCCAGGCAGGACGAGCTGACGCAAGTGCCCGGCTTCGGGCCGGGGCTTATGGCCCTCTGGCGGGTTCAGCGCGAGGTGCTGGCCCGGTATGCGGCCTCGGCGGCGCGCAAGCGCCGGATTCTGGGCACGCCTGAGGCTGTGGCCCGCATGGCGCAAAGCCGCCTGGCCGGCTGCGCGCATGAGGAATGCTGGCTGGCCCTGGTGGACGCGCGCAACGGGCTGATATTCTGGCAGCGTCTGCGGCGCGGCGGCATCGGCGAGGTGCCCGTGCAGCCTAGGGATGTCCTTGAGGCGGCGCTTACGCACAAGGCCAGCGGCATCATTCTGGTTCACAACCATCCCGGCGGCAATCCCGGGCCTTCCCAGCCGGATCTCATGCTGACCGCGGAACTGCAACGGCTGGCCCCGCGCATGGGCCTGCGCTTTCTGGATCATGTCATCGTCACAGAGGGAGACTGCTACAGCATAACGCAGTGCAAACGCATCTGAAGGCAGTCAGGGAGAATATATATGGCAGACAATGAAAAAAATCATCCGCTTCATGAAGAGCAGGCTTCCGGCGTCGCCGAATCCGCCGTGGACAGCGACGGCCACGCGGTGCAGAGCGCGGCGCCCGCGCCGGATCTGCCCGATGAAAACAGCGCCGACGCCGCGCCCCAGGGTATTCCCGACATGCTGCCCGTGCTGCCGGTGCGCGATGTGGTCATATTCAACTACATGATTCTGCCGCTCTTCATCGGTCGCGAAAAATCCGTGCAGGCCGTGGAATCGGCCCTGAAAAACGGACGCCACCTTCTGGTCTGCGCCCAGCGCGAGGAAAGCACCGACGATCCCGCCCCGGCGGACCTTTACAATGTGGGCACCGTGGTTCAGATCATGCGCCTGCTCAAAATGCCGGACTCGCGGATAAAAATTCTGGTTCAGGGCGTGAGCCGCGCGCGGATTACCGGCTACAGCCAGGTGGAACCCTATCTGGAGGCGCGCATCGCGCCCCTTTCCGAAGTCACGCCCCAGGCCGACGCCACACTGGAGGCCCTGCTGCGCTCCGCGCGCGATCAGAGCGAAAAGGTGCTCACCCTGCGCGGCCTGGCCTCGCCGGACGTGCTGGCCGTATTGCAGGGCGTGGACGATCCGGGCCGTCTGGCGGACCTTATCGCCGCCAACATGCGCATGAAGATCGCTGACGCTCAGCGCATTCTGGAGGCGGAAAATCCTCTGGAACGGCTGACCCTGGTCAACGCCCAGCTTCAGCGCGAGGTGGAGGTGGCCACCGTGCAGGCCCGCATTCAAAGTTCGGCCCGCGAGGGCATGGACAAGGCCCAGAAGGATTACTTTCTGCGCGAGCAGCTCAAGGCCATCCGGCAGGAACTGGGCGAAAGCGAGCCAGAGGGCGAAGACGATCTGGCCGGTCTGAAAAAGGCTCTGGACAAGGCCGGTCTGCCCAAGGCGGTGCGCGCCGAGGCCGACAAGCAGTTGCGCCGCCTGGCCGGCATGCATGCCGATTCTTCAGAAGCCAACGTGGTGCGCACCTATCTGGACTGGCTGGCGGAACTGCCCTGGAAAAAGATTTCGCGCGACCGCCTGGATATCGCCCACGCCAAACAGATTCTGGATGAGGACCATTGCGGGCTGGACAAAATCAAGGATCGCATTCTGGAGTTCCTCAGCGTGCGCAAGCTCAACCCGCAGTCCAAGGGGCCCATCCTCTGCTTCGCGGGCCCTCCCGGCGTGGGCAAAACCTCGCTGGGGCGCTCCATCGCGCGGGCTCTGGGCCGCAAGTTCCAGCGTCTGTCGCTGGGCGGCATGCACGATGAAGCCGAAATTCGCGGTCACCGTCGCACCTACATCGGCGCCATGCCGGGCCGGATCATTCAGGCCATCAAGCAGGCCGGCGCGCGTAATCCGGTCATCGTGCTGGACGAGGTGGACAAGCTGGGCACGGACTTCCGGGGCGACCCCTCCTCGGCCCTGCTGGAAGTGCTGGATCCGGAACAGAACCACACCTTCAGCGACCATTATCTGAATGTGCCCTTTGATCTGTCCAAGGTCATGTTTTTGTGCACGGCCAACCAGCTGGAAACCATTCCGGCGGCCCTGCGCGACCGTATGGAGGTCATCTCCCTGCCCGGCTACACCATGCAGGAAAAGGCCGAGATAGCCAGCAAGCGCCTTCTGCCCAAAAAAATCGCGGAAAACGGCCTGGCCGGGGAAGATGTGGCGCTCAGTGACGCGGCCCTGACAAAGGTCATCAGGGAGTACACGCGCGAGGCGGGCCTGCGCAACCTGGAACGCGAACTGGCCTCCATCTGCCGCAAACTGGCCCGGCGCAAGGCTGAAGGCAAAAAGCCGCCCTTCAGGGTTGAGCCTGGCGATGTGGAAAAACTTCTCGGCGCGCCCCGTTTTGTGGAAGACGAAAAAGAAAAGGAACTCATGCCCGGCATGGCTCTGGGTCTGGCCTGGACCCCGGCCGGCGGGGAAGTGCTTACCGTTGAGGCCACCGTCATGAAGGGCAAGGGCGGCCTGACCCTCACCGGGCAGTTGGGCGACGTGATGAAGGAAAGCGCCCAGGCGGCCCTGAGCTACATCCGCAGCCGCGCGGAAGAACTGGGGGTGGATCCTTCCTTTGCCGACAAGCAGGACATTCATGTGCACGTCCCGGCCGGCGCAACCCCCAAGGACGGCCCCTCGGCGGGCGTGACACTGACCACCGCCCTGATTTCGGCCCTCAGCAAGCGCAGGGTGCGGGCCGACCTCTGCATGACCGGCGAAATCACCCTGCAGGGGCGGGTGCTGCCCGTGGGCGGCATCAAGGAAAAAATACTGGCGGGCGTGGCGCGCGGCCTGAAGCATGTGATCATCCCGCAGCAGAACGTCAAGGACCTGGAAGACGTGCCCAGGGAACTGCTCAGGCGCATCAAGGTGCACCCGGTGCATCATTATGATGAGCTTCCGCCCCTGGTCTTTGAAAAACAGGGCAGGCAGGGCGGGGCGCGCAACACGCAGGCCGGAAAGGCCGCGTCCGCGTCGCGCGGGAAAAGCCCGGCGCGTCCGGCTGTCCCGGCCGGCACACGTCGCGGGCGCGCGCCGCGTCCCGCCGAGGCGTGACGTGCGCCTGAGAGAGTATGAATACAATGCCGCACGGCAACTGACAGAGGCGGGGGTGGACAGCCCCCGCCTCTGCGCGCAACTGCTGGCCGGCCATGTGCTGGGTCTGGATCGGACGCACCGCGTGCTGGAGGCTGAACGCGAGCTCACGCTGGCGGAAATTCGCGCTCTGGACGTTCTGACGGCCCGGCGCGCAACGGGCGAGCCGCTGGCCCATATTCTCGGCGCGCGGGAGTTTTTCGGCCGGAGCTTTCTGGTCACGCCCGACACGCTCATTCCCCGTCCGGAAACGGAGCTTCTGGTGGAAACGGCCCTGGAGCTTTTGCCCGCGCCGCGCTCTCTGCTGTTTGCGGACCTGGGCGCGGGCTCCGGCTGCATTGGCGTGACCCTTTGTCTGGAGCGCCCGCAGTGGCGCGGTCTGTTGCTGGAGCTCAGCGCGCCGGCCCTGGCCGTGGCCCGCGAAAACGCCATGCGGCTGGGGGCCGCCACGCGGCTGGGCGCATTGCGGGCGGACATGCGCGCCGTGCCGCTGCGGGCCGCGTCCTGCGGCCTGGTGGTCAGCAATCCGCCGTACATAGC
The DNA here is from genome assembly GCF_050313595.1 of Desulfovibrio sp. SGI.169. Taxonomy (NCBI): domain Bacteria; kingdom Pseudomonadati; phylum Thermodesulfobacteriota; class Desulfovibrionia; order Desulfovibrionales; family Desulfovibrionaceae; genus Desulfovibrio; species Desulfovibrio sp. SGI.169. The sequence continues at coordinate 21,089 of NZ_JBNPLS010000015.1, forward strand.
CGAAGCCGAGCGAAACGAGGTCATGGACGAGGTGCTGCGCCATGAACCACATAGCGCGCTTTTTTCGCCCCAGGCCGGTCTGGCCCACCTGCGCGCCGTCATCGGTCAGGCCGCCCGCGTTCTTCGGCCCGGCGGCCTGCTGCTTCTGGAACATGGCGCGCGCCAGGGGGCGGCGGTACGGCAAATTCTGTCCAGCGCGCGCGTCTTTGACGGCATTGCCGTCCGCCGCGACCTGGCCGGGCTGGAGCGTTGCGCCCTGGCCCGAAAAGTGTAAAACGCGTTTCGCAAACGCGCGATCAAAAATTTTTTTGGGCTTTTTCCGAAAAAATTGTCGGGAAACGCACTTTTCACTTGCCAAATACGGCGGAACCGTTTAAGACACCTTCTTGCCGCTGGCGTAGCTCAACTGGCAGAGCAGCTGATTTGTAATCAGCAGGTTGCGGGTTCGAGTCCCATCGCCAGCTCCACAAAAAGCTGAACAAAGGCCCGCCTGCGGGCAGACCTTTGCGGCATGTGTGGAGGGGTTCCCGAGTGGCCAAAGGGAACAGACTGTAAATCTGTCGTCGTAAGACTTCGGTGGTTCAAATCCACCCCCCTCCACCACCCCTTCCGCCTTTCATTTTCAGGCGGTCGGCGGCTGGTTTTGACAAACTGCCTTGGCTGTAGGAGACAGCGCGACTGTCGGGAAACTACGGTGCGGTAGCCGTCAAACGCGGTTTGACGTACAGCGACAGCACCGCCAGTGTGCGGGAATAGCTCAACGGCTAGAGCATCAGCCTTCCAAGCTGAGGGTTGCGGGTTCGAATCCCGTTTCCCGCTCCATTCCTGCAGAATCCAATCCCCTCAGTCCTGTCAGCCAATGCACGTTCCCTGGTGACCAGGGACTGAATGCGGGCAATGGCGTCGGCCGCCGGGCGGCTCCTCCATCTGCCTGCCGTTACGCGAGGAACAAGCGTCGCCAGATGGCAACCATGCGTGAAAGTGGCGCATGTACAACCGCAAACAATTTTTTTCCAGGGAGACGTACAATGGGCAAAGCCAAATATGAACGCAAGAAGCCGCATGTAAACATCGGCACCATCGGCCACATCGACCACGGCAAAACCACCCTGACCGCCGCCATCACCAAGATTGCCGGCCTGAAGGGCGAGGGCAGCTTCGTTTCGTATGACGAAATCGACAAGGCCCCCGAAGAAAAAGAGCGCGGCATCACCATTGCCACCGCCCATGTGGAATATGAAACCAACAAGCGCCATTACGCGCATGTGGACTGCCCCGGCCACGCCGACTACATCAAGAACATGATTACCGGCGCCGCCCAGATGGACGGCGGCATTCTGGTGGTGGCCGCCACTGACGGCCCCATGCCCCAGACCCGTGAGCACATCCTTCTGGCCCGTCAGGTGGGCGTGCCCCAGCTGGTGGTCTTTCTGAACAAGTGCGACCTGGTGGACGACGAGGAGCTGCTGGAACTGGTGGAGCTGGAAGTGCGCGAACTGCTCTCTTCCTACGATTTTCCCGGCGACGAGGTGCCCGTTATCCGCGGTTCCGCCCTGAAGGCTCTGGAATGCGACGACCCCAACGCGCCCGAAGCCAAGTGCATCACCGAACTGCTCGAAGCCTGCGACAGCTTCATTCCTGATCCCGAACGCGACATAGACAAGCCCTTCCTGATGCCCATCGAAGACGTGTTTTCCATCTCCGGTCGCGGCACCGTGGTGACCGGTCGTGTGGAACGCGGCGTTCTCAAGGTGGGCGACGAAGTGGAAATCGTGGGCATCAAGCCCACCCAGAAAACCACCTGCACGGGTGTGGAAATGTTCCGCAAGCTGCTGGATCAGGGCGAAGCCGGCGACAACATCGGCGCCCTGCTGCGCGGCACCAAGCGCGACGAAGTGGAACGCGGCCAGGTGCTCGCGGCGCCCAAGTCCATCACCCCGCACAAGAAGTTCAAGGCTGAGGTGTATGTGCTCTCCAAGGAAGAAGGCGGCCGCCATACGCCCTTCTTCTCCGGCTATCGTCCCCAGTTCTACTTCCGCACGACGGACATCACCGGCGTTATCGGCCTGCCCGAAGGCGTGGAAATGGTCATGCCCGGCGACAACTCCCAGTTCATTGTGGAGCTGATCGCCCCCATCGCCATGGAAGCCGGCCTGCGTTTCGCCATCCGTGAAGGCGGTCGCACCGTTGGTTCCGGCGTTGTTACCGAAATTATCGAGTAAACCATGAGAGTCAACATTATTCTGGCTTGCACCGAATGCAAGCGGCGTAATTACAGCACCCGGAAGAACAAAAAGAACACCACCGGGCGGCTGGAAATGAAAAAATATTGTCCCTGGGACAAGAAGCACACTGTGCATCGCGAAACCAGGTAACAACCTTCCGCCGGGGGGCGCGAGCCCCCCGGACGGCACGCAGGGCAGTAGCTCTAACGGCTAGAGCGGCGGTCTCCAAAACCGCAAGTTGGGGGTTCGAATCCCTCCTGCCCTGCCATTTTTTATCTCGTCGGGTAACATCATGGCAAAAAAACAGGCGCAAGCCGCGGACGTAAAGTCGGACAAGGGCCCTAACCCCTTTACGCGCCTCGCGCGTTATGTGGAGGATTCCAAGGCCGAATTGCGCAAAGTCACTTGGCCCACGCTGAAAGAAACGCGCAAGGCCACGCTGGCGGTTTTGGGCTTTGTGGCTGTGATGGCCGTCATCCTGGGACTGGTGGACCTTGGTCTGTCTGTCCTCATCAAGTCCATACTGTCCTGAAGGCTGAAATGAAAGACCCCGTCATCGACGAAAACTCCGAGCTGAGCAAACGGCCACGCTGGTACATCGTGCACACCTACTCCGGCTTTGAGCAGCGTGTGCAGAAAACCATCCACGAGATGAGCCGCACCGGTCAGGATCAGGGCCTTATTCAGGAAGTGGTGGTGCCCACGGAAAAGGTCATTGAACTTGCCAAGGGCGGCGAAAAGCGCACCACTACGCGCAAGTTCTATCCCGGCTATGTGATGGTGCGCATGATCATGACCGACTTATCCTGGCATCTGGTGCAGTCCATACCCAAGGTAACCGGCTTTGTGGGCGGCAAAAACCGTCCCACGCCCATGCGCGACAGCGAGGCCGAGCGTATTCTGGCGCTTATGGAAACACGCCAGGAAACTCCCCGTCCCAAGTTCAACTTTGAACGGGGCGACGAAGTGCGCGTCATCGACGGGCCTTTCGGCGGCTTTAACGGCGTGGTTGAAGACGTCAACTACGACAAGGGGAAACTGCGCGTCTCCGTTTCCATTTTCGGTCGTCAAACGCCGGTGGAGCTGGATTTCGTGCAGGTTTCCAAAGGTTAACATTTCAACGGTTGCAATGCCCTGCGGGGTGTCTGTGCATCCTTGCAGCGAGATGCGCTGGGCGGGCATTGCCCGTCGTGACGCAGGCATCTCAGGCGTCACATGTTCTGAAGACTTGCCCCCGCGCGTCGGCCTGACGGCCGGAAACAGCGCGAGCAGCGATGAAGGATAACGCACATGGCCAAAAAAGAAGTTGCCAAGATCAAATTGCAGATTCCCGCGGGCGCGGCGAACCCCTCGCCGCCGGTGGGTCCGGCCCTGGGTCAGCATGGCCTGAACATTATGGGTTTCTGCAAGGAGTTCAATGCCCGCACCCAGGATCAGAAAGGGATGATCATTCCCGTGGTCATCACGGTCTACGCCGACCGCTCTTTCAGCTTCATCACCAAAACGCCTCCCGCCGCGGTGCTGATCATGAAGGCGGCCAAACTCGAAAAGGGTTCCGGCGAGCCCAACCGCAACAAGGTGGGCAGTCTCAGCATGGCTCAGGTGGAAGAGATCGCCAGGATCAAACTGCCGGATCTCAACGCGTCCAGCCTTGAGTCCGCTGTAAAGTCCATTGCGGGCACCGCCCGCAGCATGGGCATTGACATCAAGTAAGGGTGAGCCCGCCGGGAGCTTCCGGCGGATTTGCCACTTGCGGCGGCAAAAGCCGTTCGGCGGGTATTGCTGAATTTTCGCTTTTTTCCGCCAGACTCGTTGAAATCAGTTGTACTGCCGTCTTCCGCGCAGCATTGGAAGCGGCAGGAGATAAAACGACAAGGAACATCTCATGCCCAGACATGGCAAAAATTTTCGTAAGGCCCTTGAAGCCTATAATCCGCAAGAACGTTTCAGCATTGAAGACGCCGTAAGCAAATCCTTGGGCGCGGCCTTTGCCAAGTTTGACGAAACCGTGGACGTCGCCATCCGCCTGGGTGTCGACCCCAAGTACTCCGACCAGATGGTGCGCGGCGCCGTTACCCTGCCCAACGGGCTGGGCAAGACCGTGCGTGTGGCCGTGTTCTGCAAGGGTGAAAAGCAGGCCGAGGCCAAGGAAGCCGGCGCGGATGTCGTGGGCGCCGAAGACCTGGTTGCCAAGATCAAGGAAGGCTGGCTGGAATTTGATGCCGCCGTGGCCACCCCTGACGCGATGGCCCTGGTGGGCCAGATTGGCCGTGTGCTTGGCCCCCGCGGCCTGATGCCCAATGCCAAGACCGGTTCCGTCACCTTTGACGTTGCCAAGGCCGTGAGCGAGCTCAAGGCGGGCCGCGTTGACTTCAAGGTGGACAAGGCCGGCGTGCTGCACGCGCCCCTGGGCAAGGTTTCCTTTGGTTCGGAAAAGATTCTGGGCAACCTCAAGGCCCTGCTGGATGCCGTCAATCGCCTGAAGCCCTCGGCCGCCAAGGGAACCTACATGCTGTCCATGGCTGTTTCCACCACGATGGGGCCCGGCTTCAAAATTGATATGACGCAGGTCAAAAAATTTCTTGAAAGCTGACGCGTCGGGCCCGTGCGTCGCTGACGCGTTGCGGGCCTCGCGCGCAGGCTTTCAAGCGGTTGTGCAAAACAACCTCGGTTAAGGCAAGGAATTCGAGTCGAAGACGGCAGGCGGGCGCATGCCCTTAATCCCCTGCCCAGACGCTTCATCTTTGGCTCGGCATTCCACCTGGCAACCCCGAACGTGAGAGGTATCACGTGAACAGGTCTGGAAAAGCCGCAATCATCGAAGCCATCAAGGCCAAGGCCAACAGCGCTTCCTTTGCGGTGCTGACGGACTTCAAGGGCATGACGGTGGAAGAGCTGACGAACCTCCGGGTGAGCCTGCGCAATGCGGGCGGCGAATATCATGTCGTCAAAAACACCCTGGCTCGCATCGCTCTGACCGGCGGCACGCACGACGCCATCAAGGACAAGTTCCATGAGAACTGCGGCGTGGCCCTTGGGTTCGACGACCCGGTGGCGGTGGCCAAGGCGCTCAGTGATTTTGCCAAGCAAAGCAAGATTTTCAACTTGCGTTGCGCCAGCCTGGACGGCAAGGAAATGACCCCCGCCCAGGTGGACGCTCTGGCCAAACTGCCCGGAAAGGAACAGTTGCTCGGCCAGCTGCTCGGCACCATGAACGCCGTGCCCACCAATTTTGTATCGCTGTTTGCCAATATGCTGCGCGGCCTGCTCTACGCCCTCAAGGCTATTGAGGAGCAGAAGGGCAAGGCCGCCGCGTAGGCGGATGTTGACAGCTCAAACGTTAAGCCGAAGATCAGGAGAAATATCATGGCAGTGACCAAAGAAGAAGTCGTTGAATTCATCTCCAGCATGACCGTTCTGGAACTTTCCGAATTCATCAAGGAACTGGAAGAAAAGTTCGGCGTTTCCGCCGCCGCGCCCGCCGCCGCTATGGTGATGGCCGCCCCGGCCGCCGGTGGCGATGCCGCCGCCGCCGCTGAGGAAAAGACCGAATTTGACGTTATCCTCAAGGAAGCCGGCGCCAACAAGATCGGCGTCATCAAGGTGGTGCGCGCTCTGACCAGCCTGGGCCTCAAGGAAGCCAAAGAAAAGGTTGACGGCGCTCCCTCCACCCTGAAAGAAGGCGTTTCCAAGGAAGAAGCCGAAGAAGCCAAGAAGCAGCTCACCGAAGCCGGCGCCACTGTGGAAATCAAGTAAGCGTTTCCCCGTGCCCTTTTCGCGCCAGCGCGAAGCGATATTCCAAAATGGCGAGGTCACTTGGCCTCGTCATTTTTTTGCTTTCGTGGCGTGTTTGGCTTTCCGGCATTTTTGCGTTTGTGGCGTCCAGGTGGGCACGCGCCCGCAAGAGCTTGCCCTGGAAGCGCTTTTTTCCTGAGAATGCTTGCCGGAACGCGAGCCGCCAATGAGCGCCCTTCGTGACTGTTGTCTGATTTGCAAGGCGCGGGGCGGTTTCAGGTTGACATGCTCCCCGGCCTTAAAGAAAAAGTCTTGCCAAAAAAATATTTTCCGTTTATATATTAGCGTTCAAGAAACGACGCGGGAGGCATCCTTTCTGTTTTTTATAACCTGTTGTATATGCACATTTTTTTAAAACAGGTTCGACAGCCCAGGCCCTGTTCATCCAGACAGGGGATGGGTTTTTGTCGTCTTTGTTGTGCATGGAACGCGCTTTCGCAACCTTTTCGCCGCCGTTTCACACGCTTTCAGGGTGCAGTGAAAGCATGTTTTTGCCTCCGGCAGACGTTTCAGTCCGCGGCCGGGGCGCAACCGCTACCTATCTTGAGGTACTCATGGGCCAGCTCACCAAACAGTTCGGCAAGATCAAGATTTCCCTCCCCATTCCCCATCTGCTGAATCTGCAGATAGATTCATATCAAAAATTTCTTCAGGAGGGCGTGCCCGAGGCCGACCGCAGGCCGGACGAAGGCCTGGAAGGCGTCTTCCACACGGTATTCCCCATTGAGGATTTCAACAAGACCGCCAGTCTGGAATTCGTCAGCTACGAGATACAGGAACCCAAGTATGATCAGGCCGAGTGCATTTCCAAGGGCCTGACCTATGAGGCCCCCATGCGCATCAAAGTGCGTCTGGTGGTCTATGACGCCGACGAAGCGTCGGGCAACCGAACCATCCGCGACATCAAGGAGCAGGATATCTATTTCGGCACCCTGCCCCTGATGACCGAGAAAGGCACGTTCATCATCAACGGCACCGAGCGCGTCATCGTCAATCAGTTGCAGCGTTCGCCCGGCATCATTTATGAGCATGACGGCGGCAAGACCCACACCAGCCGCAAGGTGCTCTACTCCTGCCGGGTGATACCCATGCGCGGCTCATGGCTGGATTTTGACTTCGACCACAAAGACATTCTCTATGTGCGCATCGACCGCCGCCGCAAAATGCCCGCCACCATTCTGTTCAAGGCCATGGGCATGAACAAGGAGCAGATACTCGACTACTTCTACAGTCGGGAACAATATCTGCTGGAGGACGGCGGTCGTCTGTTCTGGGAGGTGCGCAAGGAGCTTTACCGCAAAGACAACGCCTACGCGGACATCGCCGCGCCCGACGGCAACGTGATCGTCAAGGCGGGCAAGCCCATTACCAAGCGCAGCTGGCGGATGATCTGCGAGGCGGGCATTCCGGCCATTGAAGTCCGTCCAGACCTGCTGGACGGCATGTTCCTGGCTGAAGACGCCGTGGCGCCCCAGAGCGGAGAAGTGCTTGCCGAAGCGGCCGACGAAATTACGCCCGGGCTCCTTGAGCGCATGCGCGAAGCGGGCATCAGGGGTCTTTCCGTGCTGCACACCAAGGGCACGGACACTTCCTCTTCCATTCGCGACACTCTCGTGCAGGATCGCATTCCTGATCAGCAGAAGGCCCAGGAAGAAATCTACCGTCGGCTGCGCCCCTCCTCACCGCCCACCGCCGAGATTGCGGCCAGCTTCTTTGACAACCTGTTCCGCAACCCGGACTATTATGACCTCTCGCCTGTGGGCCGCTACAAGCTCAACCAGCGCCTGGGCATCGACGCGCCCGCCGACCTGCGCACCCTGAGTGATGAGGATATCCTCACGGCCATCAAGGTGCTGGTTCAGCTCAAGGACAGCCACGGCCCGGCCGACGACATCGACCACCTGGGCAACCGCCGCGTGCGCCTGGTGGGCGAACTGGTGGAAAACCAGTACCGCATCGGCCTGGTGCGCATGGAGCGCGCCATCAAGGAGCGCATGAGCCTTCAGGAAATCTCCACCCTCATGCCCCATGATCTGATCAATCCCAAACCCGTGGCCGCGGTGCTCAAGGAATTTTTTGGCACGTCCCAGCTCTCGCAGTTCATGGATCAGACCAATTCCCTTTCCGAAGTCACCCACAAGCGCCGTCTCTCGGCCCTGGGCCCCGGCGGTCTGACCCGCGAACGCGCCGGCTTCGAGGTGCGCGACGTGCATACCTCGCACTATGGCCGCATCTGCCCCATTGAAACGCCCGAAGGGCCGAACATCGGCCTTATCGTGTCCCTGACCACCTTTGCCAAGGTCAATGACTACGGTTTTATCGAAACCCCCTACCGTGTGGTGCGCGACGCCAAGCTGACCAGCGAGGTGGTGCATCTGGACGCCTCGCGCGAAGGCGATCAGGTGGTGGCCCAGGCTGACGCCCGCATGGACGCCGAGGGCAATCTGCTTGACGAATACGTTACCGTGCGCGTCAAGGGCGAAGTGGAAATGCGGCATCGCGACGAAGTGACCCTCATGGACATTTCGCCCAGCCAGATGGTTTCCATCTCGGCGGCGCTCATTCCCTTCCTGGAGCATGACGACGCCAACCGCGCGCTGATGGGTTCCAACATGCAGCGCCAGGCCGTGCCGCTGCTGCGCTCTGAAAAGCCCCTGGTGGGCACGGGTATGGAAGTGGACGTGGCCCGCGACTCCGGCGCCTGCATTGTGGCCCCGGCGGACGGCAAGGTGCAGTACGCCGACGCCGACCGCATCGTGGTGGCCTATGAGGGCGATATCTATAAGGATCAGGGCGGTGTGCGGGCCTATGACCTGCTCAAGTTCCACAAGTCCAACCAGAACTCCTGCTTTGGCCAGAAACCGACCTGCCGCCCCGGCCAGATTGTCAAAAAGGGCCAGATTCTGGCCGACGGTCCGGGCATTGACGACGGCCAGCTGGCGCTGGGCAAAAACCTGGTGGTGGCCTTCATGCCCTGGTGCGGCTACAACTATGAGGACTCCATCCTGATTTCCGAGCGCACGGTCAAGGAAGACGTCTTTACCTCCATCCACATTGAAGAATTTGAAGTGGTGGCCCGCGACACCAAGCTGGGCCCCGAAGAGATTACCCGCGACATTCCCAACGTCAGCGAAGACATGCTGCGCAACCTGGACGAAAGCGGCATCATTCGCATCGGCGCGGCGGTCAAGCCCGACGACATTCTGGTGGGCAAAATCACCCCCAAAGGCGAAACCCAGCTCACCCCGGAAGAAAAGCTCCTGCGGGCCATCTTCGGCGAAAAGGCCAGAGACGTGAAAAACACCTCCCTCAAGGTTCCGCCGGGAGTGGAGGGCACCATTATTGACGTGAAGGTCTTCAACCGCCGTTCGGGCGAAAAGGACGAGCGCACGCTGGCCATCGAGGCCCACGACACCGCGGTGCAGGATCAGAAGGAAGCCGACCACATGCGCGCCCTCACCGAGCGCACGCGCGCTCTTCTCGCGCCGCATGTGCTGGGCAAGCAGACGGCTTCTTCCGTGCCGGGCAAGAAAAAGGGCGAAATGCTGGTGGAGGCCGGCGCGGCCCTCACCGAGGAGCAACTGGCCCAGTTGCCCGTCAAGAAGCTGGCCGGCCTGTTCAAGAGCAAGGAAGTCAATGACGAAGTGGCCGAGCTGCTCAAAGCCTATGATCATCAGGTGGACTACCTCAAGGCCGTCTACGACGCCAAGCGCGAAAAGGTCACTGAAGGCGATGATCTGCCCCCCGGCGTGATCAAGATGGTCAAGGTGCACATCGCCATCAAGCGCAAGCTCTCGGTGGGCGACAAGATGGCCGGTCGTCACGGCAACAAGGGCGTTGTCTCCTGCATTTTGCCGGAAGAAGACATGCCCTTCTTCGCCGACGGACGCCCCGTGGACATCGTGCTCAACCCCCTGGGCGTGCCTTCGCGCATGAACATCGGCCAGATCATGGAAACGCATCTGGGCTGGGGCGCCAAGGAGCTGGGCCGCCAGCTGGCCGAGCTGCTGGATTCCGGCGCGGCCATGCAGGCGCTGCGCAAGGAAGTGAAGGAGGTCTTCGCCTCCGAGGAGATCAGCGCCCTGGTGGACGGCATGGATGACGAGGAGTTTGCGGCCTCGGTCAAGAAGCTGCGCAACGGCATCGTAACCAAAACGCCGGTTTTCGACAGCGCCACGGAAGATGAAATCTGGGGCTGGATGGACAAGGCCGGTCTGGAAAACGACGGCAAGACAATCCTGTACGACGGCCGCACGGGCGAGCCTTTCCGCAACCGGGTCACCACGGGCGTCATGTACATCCTCAAGCTGCACCATCTGGTGGATGAAAAAATCCACGCCCGCTCCACGGGCCCCTACTCCCTGGTTACCCAGCAGCCGCTGGGCGGCAAGGCCCAGTTCGGCGGTCAGCGGCTGGGCGAAATGGAAGTCTGGGCGCTTGAGGCTTACGGCGCGGCCTATCTTCTCCAGGAATTCCTCACGGTCAAGTCCGACGACGTGGCCGGCCGCGTGAAGATGTATGAAAAAATCGTCAAGGGCGACAACTTCCTGGAGGCCGGCCTGCCGGAATCCTTCAACGTTCTGGTCAAGGAACTGATGAGCCTTGGTCTTGATGTGACCCTGCACCAGGAAGAAGGCAAAAAACGCCCCAAGCGCGTGGGCTATATGCGCGAACGCGACGAGGAAGCGGAATAAGCGCCCCTGCTTCACTGCCTGCGGATTACAGTAACGATTCCAACGAGCTTTTTACAAAGCAAGGTACTGATATATGAGCCTGGACGATCTTTTCACCGCTCGCGGCGCGTCGGCCAATGTGACCAACATCCGCAATCTGAAAGCCATCCAGATTTCCATCGCCTCGCCGGAGGCCATTCGCGAATGGTCCTACGGCGAGGTGAAAAAGCCGGAAACCATCAACTACCGCACCTTCAAGCCGGAGCGGGACGGCCTGTTCTGCGCCAAGATATTCGGCCCGGTGAAGGACTACGAGTGCAACTGCGGCAAGTACAAGCGCATGAAGCACCGGGGCATCGTCTGCGAAAAATGCGGCGTGGAGGTCATTGCCTCCAAGGTGCGGCGCGAGCGCATGGGCCATATCGAACTGGCCGCGCCCGTGGCGCATATCTGGTTTCTGAAAACTCTGCCCTCCAAGATCGGCACCCTGCTGGACATGACCATGGCCGATCTGGAAAAGGTGCTCTACTTTGATTCCTATATAGTGCTGGATCCTGGTCAGACCAATCTGCAGAAGCGCCAGGTCATTTCCGAAGACCAGTACCTCCAGATTCTGGATCATTACGGCAGTGACGAGGCGCTCACCGTGGGCATGGGCGCGGAGGCCGTGCGCAGCCTGCTGGAAGAGCTGGATCTGGAAAAGCTGCGTGTGGAACTGCGCGAGGAAGGCGAAGCCACCAAAAGCCAGACCAAAAAGAAAAAGCTGACCAAGCGCCTGAAGATCGTCGAGGCTTTTCTGGAATCCCAGAACAAGCCCGAGTGGATGATCATGGAAGTCATCCCTGTCATCCCGCCGGAACTGCGCCCCCTGGTGCCCCTGGACGGGGGCCGTTTCGCCACCTCGGACCTGAACGACCTCTATCGCCGGGTGATCAACCGCAACAACCGCCTCAAGCGGCTTATGGAACTGGGCGCGCCGGAGATCATCATCCGCAACGAAAAACGCATGCTTCAGGAAGCCGTGGACGCGCTTTTCGACAACGGCCGCCGCGGTCGGGCCATCGCCGGCACCAACGGCCGCCCGCTCAAATCCCTGTCGGACATGATCAAGGGCAAGCAGGGGCGCTTTCGCCAGAACCTGCTGGGCAAACGCGTGGACTACTCCGGCCGTTCGGTCATCACCGTGGGCCCCTACCTCAAGCTGCACCAGTGCGGTTTGCCCAAGAAGATGGCTTTGGAGCTGTTCAAGCCCTTCATTTACTCGGAGCTGGAAAAACGCGGTCACGCCTCCACCATCAAGAGCGCCAAGAAGATGGTGGAGCGCGAAGAACTGGTGGTCTGGGACATTCTGTCGGAAGTGGTGCGCGAGTATCCCATCCTGCTGAACCGCGCCCCCACCCTGCACCGTCTGGGCATTCAGGCCTTTGAGCCCCTGCTGGTGGAGGGCAAGGCCATCCGCCTGCATCCTCTGGTCTGCTCCGCCTACAATGCGGACTTTGACGGCGACCAGATGGCCGTGCACATTCCGCTTTCTGTGGAAGCGCAGATCGAATGCCGCGTGCTGATGATGAGCACCAACAACATTCTTTCCCCGGCCAACGGCGGCCCGGTCATCGTGCCCTCGCAGGACATTGTGCTGGGCCTTTATTACATGACCGTGGAGCGCAGCTTTGAAAAGGGCGAGGGCATGACCTTCTGCGCGCCCTGGGAGGTGGAAGCCGCCTACGACGCGGGCCAGGTCTCGCTGCATGCCCGCATCAGGGTGCGCATGAAGGAAGGCCAGGAGCCGGTGCAGACCACGCCGGGCCGCGTGCTGGTCAGCGACATTCTGCCGCCTGAGCTTTCCTTCGACCACGTCAACACCGTGCTGACCAAGAAAGCCATTGCCAAGCTGGTGGGCGCCGCCTACCGCACATGCGGCATCAAATCCACGGTCATTCTCTGCGACCGGCTCAAGGACATGGGCTACGAATTCGCCACCCGCGCCGGCGTGACCATTGGCGTGAAAGACCTGACCATTCCCGAAAGCAAAAAGAACATTCTGGCCAAATCCCAGGCTGAGGTGGACGACATCGAACGCCAGTACCGGGACGGCATCATCACCCGCACGGAAAAGTACAACAAGGTGGTGGATGTCTGGACCAAGGCCACGCAGGATGTCTCCACGGAAATGATCAAGGAGATATCCCACGACGTGCTGACAGACCCGAAAACGGGCAGGCAGGAGAAAAACCAGAGCTTCAACCCCATCTTCATGATGTCCAACTCCGGCGCGCGCGGCAACCAGGATCAGATGCGCCAGCTTGCCGGCATGCGCGGCCTGATGGCCAAGCCCTCGGGCGAAATTATTGAAACGCCCATCACCTCTTCCTTCCGCGAGGGGCTGTCGGTTCTGCAATACTTCACCTCCACCCACGGCGCGCGCAAGGGCCTGGCGGACACGGCCCTGAAGACCGCCAACTCCGGCTACCTGACCCGCCGTCTGGTGGATGTGGTGCAGGATGTGATTGTTTCCGAGCACGACTGCGGCACGGTGGACGGCATCGAACTGACGCACCTCAAGGAAGGCGGCGACATCAAAACCCCGCTGGCCGAACGCATTGTGGGGCGCGTACTGCTCTACCCCGTGCATGACCCTGACAACCCGGAACAGATTCTGCTGCCCGAAAACACCCTGATCACGGAGGCGGAAGCCAGGCTGATCAGCGACAAGGGCATCTCTTCCGTCACGGTGCGTTCACCCCTGACCTGCCAGTCCGAGCGCGGCATCTGCGCCCTCTGCTACGGGCGCGATCTGGCGCGCGGCCACCTGGTGAACACCGGCGAGACCGTGGGCATTATCGCGGCCCAATCCATCGGCGAACCGGGCACCCAGCTGACCATGCGCACTTTCCATATCGGCGGCACGGCCTCAAGCACCATCGAAAAGAATAAATTCGAGGCGCTCAACGCCGGACGGGTGATTCTCAGCCGCGTCCGGGCCGTGACCAACCGCGAGGGCGCGCAACTGGTGCTTGGCAAGAGCGGCCAAATGACCATCGTGGACCCGCAGGGGCGCGAACGCGAAAAATACATTCTGCCCAACGGCGCGCGCCTGATGGTTCATGACGGACAGGAGGTGACCAAGGGCGCGGTTCTGGCCGAGTGGGATCCTTTCAATGAACCTTTTGTCGCCGAAGAAGACGGCGTCATCCGCTTTGCGGACATCATCGACGGCAAGACCGTGCAGGAAAAGGTGGACGACGTGACCCGCCAGGCTTCCATGACCATCATGGAATACCGCACCACCAACTTCCGGCCCTCCATCTCCATCTGCGATGATGACGGCAACGTGAAAAAACGCAGCCACGGCGCGGCCTCGGCCATCTACAGCCTGCCCGTGGGCTCCATCATCATGGTCAAGGACGGCGAAAGCATCCAGGCCGGCGACATCATTGCCCGCAAGCCCCGCGAAACCTCCAAAACCAAGGATATCGTGGGCGGCCTGCCGCGCGTGGCCGAGCTGTTTGAAGTGCGCAAGCCCAAAGACATGGCCGTGGTTTCCGAAATATCGGGCACTGTGGCCTATGCCGGAGAATCCAAGGGCAAACGCAAGCTGGTGGTCACGCCCGAAATCGGCGAAGCCAAGGAATACCTGGTGCCCAAGGGCAAGCACATCACCGCCGCGGACGGCGACTTTGTGGAGGCGGGCGACGCCCTCACCGAGGGCTACCCGGAACTGCACGACATTCTGCGCACCCGGGGCGAGAAATACCTGGCCCGCTATCTGGTGGATGAAATCCAGGAAGTCTACCGCTTCCAGGGTGTGGGCATCGACGACAAGCACATTGAAGTGATTGTGCGCCAGATGCTCAAAAAAGTGACCATCCTTGATTCAGGCGGCACCAGCTTTCTGGTGGGCGAACAGGTGGACAAAAGCGAGTTCAAGGCCGAAAATCAGAAGGTCGTGGCCGAAGGCCGCGCCCCCGCCACAGCGGAACCGCTGGTGCTGGGCATTACCCAGGCATCGCTGACCACCTCTTCCTTCATCTCGGCGGCATCCTTCCAGGAAACGACCAAGGTGCTTACCGAAGCTTCGCTCAAGGGCAAGATGGACTACCTGCGCGGCCTCAAGGAAAATGTCATTGTGGGCCGCCTGATCCCCGCCGGCACGGGCTATCGAGAATATGTGAACGGCGATATCGAGGTGCCGGATCAGAAGGAACGCCCGGACAAATTCCTGGAAGAACTGGAAGAAAATCCCGTTCTGGTGAATCTGAACCAGTAACGCCCCCCTCACCGCACAAACCAAGCCCCCCGGGAAGGCATGCCTTCCCGGGGGGCTTGCTTGCGACAGGCGGCCAGCGGCTCTTCGCGTTTGCCGCAAAAGCGGGAAAATTTTCCGCGGCAAAAATTTTCGCCCTGACATGATCGTAATAATAAATTGATTTTATTAAAAAAATAATTCATTCAGGATTACTCTGATTCCTTTGAATCACATCAGAAGCTTTGCATTTTTATGAATTTCCGTTAGCATAAGTAACTCGCTGCGTACCTTGACTATCCTGTTTTTGTGGCCAATTCCCGAGTGAAGCGGCCCGGGCGTAAGGCTGGTCGCGTGCGCAATTGAAGGTGAGGTTGAAAGGCAAGCGGGCGTATGCCAGGCTTGTTGCGGCGACATCGGCCCGGGGCCGGCGTCCCGGCAAACCCATGATGCAGCGGCATCTTGACTTACGGGAGAAAACGCATGACCACTCTGTTCTACATTTTGGGCTACCTGGCGGTAGTCGGCTTCATCTGCCTGGCCTACCTGAAAATCAAGTCGTACATGGCGGCCAGCCCCCTGCATGTGCGCTGGGAACTCTACCCCGTGCCCCATGAAGGCAAGAAGGCCGCGTACGGCGGCAGCTTCATGGAGGAAAAGGAATGGTGGACCAGACCCCGCCACATTTCACACTGGGGCGACATCAAGGGCATTCTGGTGGAAGTGCTCTGCCTGCACGCCACCCTTGAGCATAATCCCAAGCTCTGGCTGCGCACCTATCCCTTCCATGTGGGCATGTACATGCTCATGGGCGGCACCATTATCGTGATTCTGGCCGTTCTTGCCCAGATGCTCGGCATGGACCCGCAAGGCGGCTTCATGACCTTCGTGAGCAATGTGATCAGCGCCGTGGTGCTGCTGGGCGCGTTCTGCATCGTGGGCGGCGGCATTGCCCTGATACAGCGTCGCCGCAGCGACGAGGGCCTGAAAAAATACACCACCCCCGAGCACTATCTCAACCTGGGCGCGTTCGTGCTTTTCGGCCTGCTGAGCCTGGCGGCCTGGGCCTTTAATCCCTCGTATTTCGAGCTGGCCCGCACCTTCATTCACAACCTGTTCACCTTCACCTTCCAGCCTTTGCCCAGCGCCTTCTTCACGCTGAACCTGCTGGTGGGCTTTTTCCTGCTCATATGGATTCCCGTGACCAACATGGGGCATCTGATCATGAAATACTTCATGTACCACGACATTCGCTGGGGCGACGAACCCACCAACTATAACGCCAAGAACAAGCAGAAGATCGGCGAAATGCTCAAGTACAACGTAACCTGGTCCGCGGACCATATCGCCGGCGACGGCAGCCCCAAGACCTGGGTGGATGTGGCCACCACCAATCCCGCAGCCCCCAAGAAAGAAGACTAGGGAGTTCCGAAATGAAAGATAATCTGCGTTTGAGCGATGTTTCCACTGTCGAAGGACAGATGGTCAGCATTGATCCCAATACCCTTCCCCAACTCAGCCTGGACGTGAAGGCCATGCCCTGGAAGCCCTTCACCGACGAGCAGAAGGAAAACACGGCCTGTATTCTGGACGACGTGTGCGTGCTGAATATTCCCAAACCCAAAAATCGTCAGGAAGAAGAGGAACTGGTCAACAAGTTCCTCAACGGCATGCGCAAGCTCTTCTCCAAGGAAAACAACTGGACCTTCCTGCCCATGCTGGAAACCAGCATGGACAACTGCGTGCAGTGCAACTCCTGTTCCGCCGCCTGTCATCTTTTTGAAATGTCCGGCGAAAACGAGATGTACCGGCCCAATTTCCGCTCTGAAATCTTTCGCCGCATCTACAAGCAGTATGTAAAAAAAGAGCCCTTCGCCAAATGGCGTTACGGCGACATGGGCCTGAACTGGAAAACGGTGGCCCGCCTGGGCGAACTGGCCTATCGCTGCAACCTCTGCCGCCGTTGCGCCCAGACATGCCCCATCGGCGTGGACAACGGCCTCATCGCCCGTGAAATACGCAAGCTGTTCAGCCAGGAGCTGGGCATCTACCCCCGCGAACTGCACGAAAAGGGCACCGTCAATCAGATGAAGGTGGGCTCTTCCACCGGCATGACCCCTGAAGTGGTCAAGGAAAACGTGGAGTTCATCGACGAGGATTATTCCGAAATCACCGGTGTGGGCATCCACACGCCTTTCGACGTGAAGGGCGCGGATATCATGCTGCTGCACAATGCCGGCGAAGTCATGGCCTGGCCTGAAAACATCGCCGCCTTCTCCCTGATCTTTCAGGAGGCCGGCCTGTCCTGGACCCTGTCCAGCAAGGCCGTGGCCTATGACGGCGTAAACTACGGCGTGTTCTACGACGACGCCCAGACCGCGCGCATTGCCTTGCAGCACATGATGGCCGCCAAGGAACTGGGCGTCAAAAAAATTGTCATCGGTGAATGCGGGCATGCCCACAAGGCGCTCACCGTCATCGCCGACCGCGTGATTCCCTTTGAATATCAGGTGCCGCGCGAATCCTGCTATGTGACCCTGCGTGATATCGTCATGTCCGGTCGCCTCAAGCTTGATCCCGCGCGCAACAACTTCCCCGTAACCCTGCACGACCCGTGCAACGCGGTGCGCCTGATGGGCATTGTGCAGCCGCAGCGCGAGATTCTGCACAAGATTGCGCCCCTGTTCCGCGAAATGCCTTGCCACGGCGTAGACAACTACTGCTGCGGCGGCGGTTCCGGCTTCGCCATCATGACCCGCAACAATATCGACGAATGGCGCGGCAATATCTCCGGGCGCAAAAAGATGTGGCAGATCGGCGAAGCCTTCAAGGACTGCCTCGGCCCCGAAACCAAGAAATACATCTGCGCTCCCTGCTCCAACTGCAAGGGCCAGATCCGCGAACTGCTGGAGCACAATGACCTGTACTCCAAAAACAGCTTCGCATACGGCGGCCTGGTGGAACTTATCGTCAACGCCATGGCCAATACGAATCCCGGCTTTATCAAGTGGGAAGGCGACGAAGAGTAGCCCGCGCGGCAGGCTGGCAAACCGACTTCAAGGGGGGCGCAAGCCCCCCTTTTCTCGCTCTTTTTACGGCCGTTTTCGCGCCCCGGATTCCCTAATGTCTAATTGCAAAAATTCTGTGCAGAATTCTGCACAGAATCTTTGCGGGATCGTTCGCGAAAAAACGTGTTTTTTCGCTTACTCACGGCGGCCGCGCCGCCGCGAAATCCTTACGGATTTTGTAGAGTCCACTTTTGCAAGTGGACTCTGGGCCACGGTCAGATTTACGGTGATTCAGCTTTCCATTTCCCGGCCGCGCGCGTCGGCGGCCAGCACGGCATCCACCAGCAGGCCCGGCAAGCCCGCGCGGTCCAGCTGGTTGACACCGGCGATGGTCAGACCGCCGGGCGAGCAGACCTCATCGCGCAACTGCATCAGCGGCGCGGGATTCAGCTCGGCCATGCGCGCCGAACCGGCAAAAAGCGCGGCCACCATGCGGCGGGCCTCCTTATGCTGAAACCCCAGAGTGACGCCAGCCTGCACCAGCCCTTGCATCATTTCAAAAACATAGGCCGGGCCCGCGCCGATCAGAGCTGAAAAGGCGGTAAAGCGCGCTTCGGGCAGTTCCAGGCAAAGGCCCAGCGCTCCGAAAAGTTCCATCAGCGCTTTTTTGCGTTCCGGCGGCATGGCCTCCTCAAAGGAAAAGGCGAAGACGCCCTTGCCCACCAGAGCCGGGGTATTGGGCATGCAACGCGCCACCGCGCATCTGTCTCCGACGGCCTCGCGCAGGCTTTTCAGGCTGACGCCCGCCGCCACAGACAGCAGCACCTTGTCAGCGCCGAGCTTCGGGCGCATCTCCGCCAGCACGGCAGCGGCCTGATAGGGTTTGACCGCCAGAATGACAATTTGCGAATCCTCCGCCACGGCACAGGCATCAGCCCTGGCCGTCACGCCCTTTTCCAGAAGAGGTCTCATGCGCTCAGGCGTGCGGTTACAGCCGCAGAACGCATAGCCTTCACGCAGGCTGTCAGCCAGGCCGGCGAGAATGGCCCCGCCCATATGGCCGCAGCCCACGCAGCCTATTGTGGTGATCTTCACGACAACACTCCCGTATTTCAGGTTTATTGATGAAAAAGGCGGCTTCACGGCGGCGGTCCGCAACTTTACCCCGCATCGCCCTGGCGTTGCGCAAGGTGCCAGAGCAGACGGCGCAGGGGGATGACCGCCACGCCAGTCTTGTCCTGCCAGCGGCGCAAGGCGCTGAAGGTTTCCGGGTAGGGATGGCCGATGGCCACGGCGAAACCGCCGGAGCGCGCCCTGGCCGCCGCCGCATCCAGAGCGGCAAGAATGGCGGAAGTTTTCCGGCGCGTATCCAGAAAAACCGTCCGGCTTAGGCTGACCAGACCGGCGGCGCGTGCCTCTTCCGCCAGGCGGGAATGGGGCTGGGTCAGACTGTCCAGAACAGCAAGGCCGCGCCCCGCCAGTTGCGCGCAGAGCCGGCGACTGGCGGCGGCGCTGCCCGTAAAAGCGGAGCCCATATGGTTATTCAGCCCCAGCGCCGTCGGCGCGGCGGCCAGGGCGGGTTCCAGTACGGCGGCCAAAGCCCGCGTGCTCATATTTGTCAACAGCGCGCCCGGCCCGGGCGCGGGGCGTGAGCCGTCGGCGCGCGGCAAAGGCTCCATGGGCAGATGCACCAGGCAATCCAAAGCCATCTGCCCGGCCAGAGCCGCTGTCGCGCCGCTTTTGGGCGCCAGCGGCCAGACGGCCAGAGCCACGGGAAAAGGCAGAGCCGCCAGGGCTTCGGCATCTTCCAGCCTCCGGCCCAGGTCATCCATGACCAGAATCAGCGCGGCCGCGGGCATGGGCCGGGCCAGGTCGGCCAGCTCCCGCTCTCTTCCGGGAAAGTGAAAACTGTGGCTCAACCGTCCGTTGAGGCGCATTTCCAGCACGCCCTCATCGGTCCAGGACAGACGCGGGCGCGCCGTATTCCCCCCGACGCCGGGCAGCGGGGCGGAATCCAGGGAAGCGGCGGGGCGCAGCTTTTCCAGCAAGGCCACAGCCAGGCGCAAGGGCGCGCAAGGCCCTGTGATCCGGTAACGGCGCGCGCCGCCCGCCCCCGAGGCTTCATCCTCACACTGCCAGTGCGCGAACGGCAAAGCCCGCGGCAGCGTTTGGCTGACCAGGGCATGCAGCGCGGCCCATGCAGGGCGGGCTTCCCTCTCTTCCGCTGACGCCGCCTGGCGGCCGGCCGCGTCAGGCCGGAGGCCGGAAACGACGGGGCCGCCTTGTTCAGCGACATGCGGCGCGTTGCCCCCCTCTCCCCACCAGAGCGAAAAAAACAGAGCGCACAACAACCAGACCAAACCAGCCAGCCCCAGACGGCTGGAAGCGCGCGGCCCCCTGCCTTCCCCGCAAGGGGCGGTCAGGGGGCCTCCGTCTCTTTTTTTATTATCCACGCTGGGTCATGCCGCCGGCGCTTTTCATCCCCAGACACGAGGGCGAAAACAACGCCGCCGCCTGATTCTAATTCTCAATCTCCCGCATTCTGGGCAGGCTTTTCACCACCTGAAGAGCCATGCGCAACTGATTATCGCGGGCCAGTTGCTCCTTGGCTTCATCTTTTTTGCCCTTGCCCTGGCCGGCCTTCCTGTCCTTGCCGTTTTCAAGATGCCGGTTGAGATCCTGCTCGCGCAGCAGGAAACGCGGGTTGTCCTTGTCTTCAGTGCGCGGCGCTTCAAAGGGCACCTCCAGGTCGGGCACGATGCCTTCGGCCTGAATGGAACTGCCGTTGGGCGTATAGTACAGGGCCACCGTCAGCTTGAGGCCGGAACCGTCGGACAGCGGAATAATGTTCTGCACCGAACCCTTGCCGAAAGAGCGCTCGCCCAGAATCAGGGCGCGCTTCTGGTCGCGCAGCGCGCCGGCCACAATTTCCGAGGCGGAGGCCGAACCGGCGTTGACCAGCACCACCATGGGCACGCGCACATCATCGGCCTGTCTTCTGGCTTCATAGACGCGATCCGTATTGTCGCGGCGGCCCTTGATGGAAACAATCACACCCTGTCGCAGGAAAATGTCGGACACGCTGACCGCCTGGTCAAGCAGTCCGCCGGGATTGTTGCGCAGGTCCAGCACAATGCCCTTGAGGCCGCCCGCGGCCTTGCTTTCCTTTTCCGCGGCCTTGAGCGCGTCCCTGAGTTCCTCGGTGGTGCGTTCAGAGAAACGGGTCAGGCGTACCCAGTAGCAGCCGTCTTCCAGCTTTTTGGACTTGACGCTGATCAGGGGTATGGCGTCGCGCACAATACGCACGGTCTGCGGGGTTTTGGCGTCGCTGTGCAGGATGGTCAGCTCCACTTCCGTGCCCTTGGCCCCCCTGATGCGCGAGACGACCTCCTGCAGCGAAAGTTCCTGCGTGGGTTGCCCGTTGATGGACAGAATCACGTCGCCGGACTGAAGACCCGCGCGGAAAGCCGGCGTGTCTTCAATGGGCGTCACCACCACGACCTGGCCGTTTTCCATGGAAATTTCAATGCCCACCCCGAAAAATTCGCCGGAGGTGGTTTCCTGCATTTCCTTGTATTCTTCCGTGTTCATGAAGGTGGAGTGCGGGTCGAGCCCCTGCAGCATGCCCTTGACGGCTCCGTTGATCAGGTCCGTCTGGGTCACATCCTTCACATAGTAGCGTTCCACCAGGTCAAGCACCTGGCTGAAACGCTTCAAGGCCTCATATTTGTTGGGGGCTTCCTTGGCGGGTTCTTTTTTGGCCGCCGCGTCGGCGGTCTGAACCGCGCTCGGGCCGCACAGAACCAGAAGAAGCGCAAACATGCAGAAGCGGACAAGAAAACGCATAAAAAAGCCTCCACGGCGATATGCATATGCCCGCCCTCCTGAAGCGGAAAACGGGAAGCGGCAAGCGAACGAACGCCCGCGCAATGATTGATGCCGAACCGGACAGCCCGCGAAACACGCGCGCCGTTCCGGCGGCGCTGAACGACGCCGCCATATGGCAGCCACGGGAACGCGCTTGCGTCAAATCGGGGATGCGACCGATTTTGGCTGAAACGCCGTTTCAGCGTCAGCGCCGCTTCGATTTTGTTGCGCCGAAAGACCGCTGGCTGCGAAAACACCAAGCGGATACTGCCTCTTTTCAGCCCAAAATGCAATGCCGAAGGCGTCGCCGCCACCAGGGCGCGGGCTGCGCCAGAGACAAAGAAAGGGGCCGCCTTGCGGCGGCCCCTCAGACTATTGGCAAACCCCGCTTTGCGGTGTTTGCGCCGTCTAAGCCGCTTGCGCGGCTTGACGAAAGACGCGAAAATCAGTCGCAACCCGCCCTTACGCCACCCAAGGCGGCATGGCCGGATGCGGCCCGGGCTACTTGCAGCAGTCTTCCACCTTGAAGAAAGAAGCCGCGCCGGCGCCGCACACGGGGCAGGAATCACAGGGGCCTTCGTGGGTGTAGCCGCAGATCTTGCAGACATAGTAATCCACATTGGCAAGACCGGAAGGATTGGCAATCGCCTTCTTGTACAGATTGGCGTGCACTTCCTCCACCTTGTTGGCAAAGTCGAAGTATTTGGCCACGGCGGTCTGGCCTTCCGCCTGGGCTTCCTTGATCATTTCGGGATACATCTTGGTAAATTCATAGGTTTCGCCTTCCAGGGCGGCCTGGAGGTTCGCGGCGGTGTCGCCGACCTTGCCGGCGTTTCTCAGGTGCGCATGGGCATGAATGGTCTCGGCGGCGGCGGCGGCGCGGAACAGCTTGGCGACCTGCGGCAGGCCCTCCTTGTCGGCCACCTGGGCGAAAGCGAGGTATTTGCGATTGGCCTGGGACTCGCCGGCAAAGGCGGCCATCAGATTTTCCTGGGTCTTGCTCATGGGACTCTCCTTTTAGCGTATGTAAAGTTTTGTTGTTTCCATTAGCAGGAACAATTCCTATTTATAAAAAGCCGTCGCTCTTGTAAAGCTTTTTTTGCGCATTTGTCGGAGGCAGGCCCTCAACACCACAATAACATATTGTAATATTTAATTATAATAATTTTTCTTTTTTCCGCCACAGCCTCCCCGGCCCGCCGCTTCCTCCAGCAGCTTTTGCCAGGCGTCCACAGTCCGGTCGGGCGCAAAGTCCGCCGCGCGGCGCTGGCCAGCCTCGCGGGCCGCGCTGTCGGGCGGCTGGAGCAGCGCCGCCTGCAGGGCGTCAGCCAGCGCCGCCGCATCGCCCACAGGCGTCAGTGTGCCGTAACGCCCCTGCTCCAGCAGTTCACCGGGCCCGCTGGGGCAATTGGTGGAAACCACAGGCAGGCCAAGGCTCAACGCTTCGACCAGAACCAGCGGCAGGCCTTCAAAGACAGAGCTGGCGGCCAATGCCGCGGCGCGCGCCATAAGCGGATACGGGTTCAGAAAACCCGGCAGAAAAAGGCTTTCACTGACCCCGTAATGCCGCCCAAGGCCCTCCAGAAAGGCCCTTTGCGAGCCTTCGCCCGCAATGCAGAGATTATGTTCCACCCCGCGTCTCTTCAGGATGGCGTGCGCCTCTATCAGCAATTCAAAGGCCTTTTGCCTTTCCAGTCTGCCCACCCCCAGAACAACCGGCTTGCGAAAACAATCGTTCAGACTCTCAGGCAGCGGCGCCAGGGCCTGCCGCTGAATGGCCGCCGCGTCCAGCGGGTTCCAGAGCACCCGCAAACGCGGGCGCAAGTCCGGCCAGAGTTTTGCCGAAGATTCCAGAATGCCCCGGCTGACGCAGACCACGCTGTGACAGCGGCGCAAGGCCCAACCCAGCATGCCGCCGTAAAGCCGGCGGTAGAATTTGCCTTTGCGCGCGAGATAGCCGCCCACATCCTTGTGCAGCCAGCCCACAGCCCGACCCGGGGCCGACAGCCCGGCCCAGAATATGCTTTGCAGTTCCAGACTGCCCAGAACCACGTCACTGGCGCGAACCAGATTTCTGATTCGCGCGGCATGACGCAAGGCGGCCATGAGGCCGCCGCGCTCCGGCATGGAAAAAGAAAGAGCGGGAGGAACCTGCCCGGCAAGCGACGGCAGGTGGCGCGTGCAGCAAAGAATCACCTGAAAGCGCCGCGCGTCCAGCCGCCGCGCCAGATCCAGCGCAACTTTTTCAGCGCCGCCGCCCACACTGTGCATGATGATCAGGCAGCGCGGCATGTCGCGCCCCCCTCCAGCGATTCTTCCAGACCTACCCCTTGAGAAACGGCGTAAAAACAAAAAAACGGCAGACAAAACAAGGGATTGCGGATATCCACGGAACCAAGGGAGACTGTCAGGCCCAGAACCAGCCAGGCAACGCTGGCCGGAACCATAAAGGCCAGAAGCGCGCTGTCCGGCCTGGCGCGGCGCATGCGCCGCAAGCGCCAGCATACCCGCCCCACGAACCCGAGGGCCAGCAGGGTCAGCGGCAGCCCATACTGGGCAGCCAGCGCCGGCAGGGCCGAGAGTTCGCCGCCGCTGCCCTGCTCTTTCCAGAAGCGCAATTCCGGGTTGGACAGGTGCGCCAGATAGCGTTCTCCGTTATGCAAATGGGCGAAGTACCAGTTGCGGCCCACGCCCAATAAGGGATGCGCCTTGATCATGTCCACTGTATCCAACAGGCAGACCATGCGCGGCAGTTTGCCCATCTTCGCGAGCCGCTGGCGAAACTCCGGCTGGCTCTGGCCCGCAAGCAGCGCCGCCCAGAGGCAGACAAGCATGAGCCCGGCGGCCATCAGGGCCGCGCGCGCACCCCATTGGCGGCGCAATATTGCCCAGAGGATCAGAAGCAGGCCCGCCAGGGCCAGCAACCATCCTGTTCTGGAACGGCAAAACAGCAGGATGACGAAACAGCAAAGCAGCATGACGCCGCCGGCCAGCCTGAAGTTGCGCCTTGAGCTCAGACCGAGCAGCCCGAAGGCCAGAGGCGCAAAAAACACGCCCACCATCGCGGCCAGAGCTGACGCCTCCTCAAAAAAACCGTTGAAACGGGGCAGCGTCAACGCATACGCGCCCTGACTGTAAAAATCATAAAAAGCATTTTCCCAGCGCGCTTCGAGCAAGGGCGAGAAAAGGAAGAGAAGGCGGCCGGCGGTCGCCCGCGCCACAGGATGCTCAATCTGCTGGTCGCAAAGATACGTCCAGTTCTCGCTGGGCGTAGTATAGATGTAGACGGCCTGCACGGCGCACCAGAAGGCCAGAAGGCCAAAAGCCCAGATCGCCCCTCGCAGCAGACAGCGGCGGCTTTTTTCCTCTCGCAGCGCCACCCGGCAGAGCAGAGCGAAAAAGAGCGCAAAAGGCAGTTGCGCGCCCAACCTGATCAGGTCGAAAAGGACAGCTCGCCCCAGTGGGGCGTCTTCCGGCAGAAAAAGCCGTGCGCTGCGCCAGTCCGCCAGCGTCTGCACGGCAAAAAGCGCTATCAGCCAGGGCAAAAACGGACGCGCCAGGCGCCAGGCTTCAGGCGGCGTCCAGAGCCCCTTTTTCCAGGCCCAGAGCATAAAAACAAGACAAGGATACAGCAAAAAATGCTGGGCGTAATAATTGGGGATGGAGGGGAAAACCCATACTTGCCAGCAAGACAGCGGAATCAGCAAGAAAGCGAATATGTGCAAGGGCCATGAACCCGCAAAAATATTCTTCATAGGGGCCGTCCAAGCAAAAATTTCAGCAGATTGCAAAAGTATCGTGGGGCTTGGCGCAATGTTTGCCAGCGGTTGCTCCCCTTGATCAACCCATCGATGAATAAAAGGCAGGCCGGATAATAGAAAAGATGAAGAAGAACAGATTTATTGTAATACCATTTGTATGTTTCAAATTTTCCATGTCGCCGCAAATAACTTTTCAAATCCGCCATGCTGAGCAGCGCGTCTGTCCGTCTGGACATATCGAGCGTCACGCTGCCTTTATTCTTGATATATGAATATAGTGGTCTGTTTACACAGACTATATCTGGCGAACATGTCATGGCCTTGAAGGCGAACGCCATATCCTCAGCCATGCGCGACACGGGAAAGGTTATGCCGTTGCCCACCAGAAATGACCGCAGGTAAAGCTTATTCCAGGGCGGGGACAATACTTCACTCTTATGCAGCAAATCATGTGATGTTCTGACGCCTTCCGGCAGGCAGTCATGTGTTCCCCCGGCATACGACACCCGCATGCCGCAAACGGCCACCGCCGCCCCGGATTGGCGCGCCGCCGCATACAGGCTTGAAAACATCTCCGGTTCCGCCATGTCATCGGCATCCACAAAACCCACATACTCGCCGCGCGCCAGGGTCATGCCGGCGTTGCGGGCCGCGCCCGGGCCCCGGTTCCGCTCCCGCCGCAGATAGCGGATGCGCTCAGGCCAGCGCCCGGCATAGTTTCTGGCGATATCCGGCGAGGCGTCCACAGAGGCGTCGTCCGCCAGAATAATTTCCAGCTCGCGCAAATGCTGGCCCAGCAGCGACTCAATACAGCGCCCCAGCCAGCGTTCCGCATTATAAAACGGCACAATGACGCTCACCGCCCAGCCCATTAGCGCGCTCCTTTTGTGGCAGGGGCAAAAAAGGCTATGGGGCAAAAACGCAGCACGCTCCAGGAGAGCCCCCCAAAGATGCCGCTCTCCACCAGCAGGGACAAGCAGGCTCCGCCCTCCACCCCCCAAACATAAGCCAGAATCGCGGCCATCGGCAGGCTCAGAACGCACATGACGGCCTGAGTCGCAATCAAAGCCCTCTCCTTGCCAAAAGCCACCAGCGTCTGTGTGCCCAGCACCATGTTGCAGGCCAGGACAGGCGCAAGAAAAGCCATGATCCTGAGTATGGGCGTCGCCTCGGCATAGGCGGCCCCCAAAGCCAGGCGGATGAGCCACGGCGCGGCGAACCAGACCGCGGCTGTGGCGCAGAGCATGACCGCCGCCGTCCCTCCCAGAGACCAGCGCAGCATGCTGGCCGCCCGACCCGGCTGCGCGCCGCGCAGGGCGCAGATTTCAGGAAAAAGCGTCTGCGTTACGGGATTGCTGACGCTGACCACGGCGCGGACGATCTTATCCGCCGCCACAAGCATGCCCATTTGCGCGGGGGGAAGGAAAAAACCGAGCAGCAGCTGGGCCCCGTTATTGTAGACCAGGGATGCCAGCGTGCCGGCAAAAAGCATTCTTGTCCGCGCGAGAGCGCGCCAGCCCCCGCCCAGCGTGGGCAAAACCCGATAGCGCCCAGCCAGCCGGGCCGTCAGCCAGAGATAGGCGAAACCCTTGCAACATGCCGTCAGCAAAAGATAGCGCGGCCAGTCGTCAGCGGCGCGCACACAGGCGAATGCCAGAAGCAGCACGAGGGCGCTGCTGCACACGTCCCAGCACGCCATGCGGCGCATGGCGCGCCCGATGCCCTGAAAAAACCATGTCGGATTAAGCCCTCTGGCGAGTCCGGCCATGACGGCCAGCGCATAGGCGCCGGGATGGGCCGCCGCATGCGGCAGCAGGGGCAGCAGGGCCAGACTGCCCAGCAGGCAGCCCGAACTCAGCAGAATCTTTGCTGAAAGCACCTGCCCCAGAAGCGCGGACAGCGCGCCCTCCCGTCCACGGCATGCGGCGGCTTCGCGCACGGCTCCCAGGGTAAAGCCCCAATCCATAACCAGGCCGATGATCACGGAAACCAGACTCATATACATAAGCAGGCCGAAAGCATCTGGCCCCAAAACACGGGCAAGCCAGGGCAAGGCCAGCAGGGGCAGCAACAGTTGCGCGGTCTGAATGGCGCCGAATGAAACAAACGTGGCGAGGTGAGGGCGAAAAAGGCCGCGCAGGCGGCCGGAGCAACGCGTCACAAGCCTTTTCCCCCGCACAGCGTACGGTAAAGGCTGGCGTAGGCCCGATAGACATTGCGGGCGTCGTGCCGCTCCTCCACACGACGGCGCGCGGCCGCGCCCATCCGCCGGCGCAGCTCCGCATCCTGTATGAGACGCCGCACATGGGCAATCAGCTCTTCCGCGGACGCGCCCAGAAAACCGGTGACGCCATGCTGAACAATGGCGCGGTTGGCGGGGATATCAGTGGCCACCACGGCTTTGCCCAAAGCCATGGCCTCCAAAACGGAATAGGAAAGTCCATCCCAGAGAGAAGTCTGCACATAGATGTCCAGAGCGGCGAGGCGCGTCAGCGCCTCGCCCCGGCTGAGCCAGCCGGGGCATTCCACTCCCGGCGGCAGTATGGCGTTATGCTGTGACGCGCCGATCCAGGTCCACAATGCCTGATTTTGCAGCGCCAGGGCCAGAGCGCAAAAAAGCCGCGGATTCCGTTGCGCCTCCAGGCGGCCGCAGGTTCCCACCACGACCTGATCCGACTGAGTTCGACAAAGAGGCATGCTCTGCCGCAAATCATCCAGTTCGGCCAGGTTCAGAGAGTTGGGGATGCAAATGACCGGATCATGCCGGCCCGCAAGCTGGCGGGAAAATTTGTATTCCTCCTCTCCGCAGGCCACAATGGCCGTTCCGGCGCGGGCGGCAAGCCACTCTGCCGACTTGAAGCAGGCGCGGCGCAACGGCCCCACATCCGTACGCAAAAAAGCGTAACCGTGCGGCGTGTATACGGACGGCAACCCCGCCCAGCGGGCAGCCCAACGCCCCAGAAAGCCCGCCTTGGAAGAATGACAGTGCACCACATCCGGCCGCAGGGAGCGGAGCATCCCGCACAGTCGCCCGAAGGCGCGCAGATCCGCCCCGGGCCGGATGGCCCTGGTCATGGGAAGGAAATAAAACGACACGTCCCCGGGAAAAAGCTTTGCAAATGACTCGGGGCTTTCCGGGCGCAAGGCGTGGATAACGGAATGCCGAATGCCGTCCCGCACCGTATGGCACAGGGTCGCAAGCGCCGCAAGGCAACCCGCGGCAAAAGACTCCATTACATGAACGACATGGATGGATTCTCTCTGGCGAGAATCTGGAATGCCTGAAATTCTGTTAGCGGCGGGCATTACCAGCATACCCGCCCGATAGCGCAAATTCTGCTAAGAGAGAGAGAGAGAGAGAGAGAGAGAGAGAGAGAGAGAGAATGTGCCGTCATATGGAATTTACTCACAGTAATAACACAGTTGCAAAGTAATCTCTGATTAAAAAGACAGCCACCGTCTCAAGCCGCTTTTGACCTAACAGAAGCTCTTTATAAAGGCATTCCTCAGCGCCAAACGCGTAGCGCTTAATACATATTTCTCAATATTTTTGCAATATGCCGGCCCGTAGCTCCCCTTTGCGGCCTGCCTGATTTTCTCGTTGCCCTTGGCGGCATTGCGGGCTACTAAAGTTTGATGAAGCCCGAAGAGCCGATCGCGCGTTTCGCGCTTGTTCCCCCTCCAGAAGGCGGCTTTTGCCGCCGCGCCCCTTGCAGCGCCGGGCGCATTTCCCCGGCGGCGGCGCCGCCCGCTTCCGCCTTTTCGCTGGCGGGCCGCGCCGTGTCGCCCGGATTTGACCTCGCAAAGCCGACGCCGGGCCGCCGGGAAGAGCCGCTGACGGCATTGCCCGACGCCGCGGCCCGCATTCGCCAGTTCTGTCCGGCGGAAAACGGGGCATAGTCATGGCGCGTTACCCCATCCCCGCCACCGGGCCGGATCGCCCCCATTGCACAGAGCTGCTCATCCGCCGCAGCCGTTTTTTGGCCCAATGCGCCCACACGCCGGGCCCGGAAGCCGCGCGAGCCTTTGTGGAGTCCATCCGCCGAGCCAACGCCGACGCTACCCACAATTGCTGGGCCTATGTGGCGGGCGCGCCGGGGCACACAGCCCGCATCGGCTCTTCCGACGACGGCGAGCCCCACGGCACGGCCGGGCGGCCCATGTTGCAAGTGCTGCTGCACTGCGGCATCGGGGAAATCTGCGTGGTTGTGACGCGCTGGTTCGGCGGCGTCAAGCTGGGCACCGGCGGTCTGGTGCGGGCCTATCAGGACTCGGTGCGCGAAAATCTGGCGGGCCTGGCCCTGGCCGAACAAGTGCCGCTGTCTCGGCTGGAATGCACTGTGAGCTACGCCCATCTGGACGCGCTGCGCCGTCTTCTGCCCGCCTTTGAAGCCAGAATTGAGGGCGAGGACTACCAGGCCGAAGCCAGGCTGCGCGTCAGCCTGCCGGAAGAACAGGCCGCGTCTTTTTGCAGGGCCGTGGCCGGCGCGAGCAACGGCGCGGCGCTCTGCCGGGCGCTGGCAACAGACGCGGACGCCGGATAAAAGCCGGCGCGGCCGTCACTCCACAACCTGCACCGCCAGTCCCGGCGCCAGCCGCACCTGGCCGTCCACCACCACCCGGTCGCCCGCGGTCAGTTCGCCCTCCACCACGCTGACGCCCTGATGCTCAAAAAGCGCCCTGACCTTGCGGTACACGGCGCGGTCATCCCCGCCGACCAGATAGACGTAGGACTCTTCGCGGCCGGACTGCACGGCGCGGCTGGGCACTGTCAGAGCCTGCCGCGCCACGCCCAGCGGCAGTTCCACCTCCACAAACTGGCCGGGCCAGAGGCGGCGGTCGGAATTTTCAAACAGGCCGCGCAGGCGGATGGTGCCGGTGCGCGTGTCCACGGTGTTGTCCACCAGGGTCAGCAGGCCGCTTTCGCCGCTTCCGCCGGCGGGTGTGGCCCTGATGGGCACGCTGCCCTGGCGCATGCGCTCCAGAATTGCCGGCAGATGCGCCTCGGGCACGGAAAAATTCACATAGATGGGCGCAAGCGTGTCAATGGTCACCACGGGCGTGTCGTCCGTGGTCTTGACCATATTGCCCTTGTCCACATTGAGCGCGCCCACCCGGCCGCTGATGGGCGCGGTCACCGTGCAGTAGGAAAGGTCCAGCGCCGCGCTTTCCACGGCGGCCTTGTCCGACTGCACCGTGGCCTTGAGGGCCGCCGCTTCCGTGGCGGTCTGCTCATAGGCCTCGCGGCTCACATAGCCCCCGCCCACCAGCTTGCCGTAACGGCGCATGTCATCATTGGCCTTGTTCAACTGGGCCTGCGATTTGGCCAGCAGGCCGCGCTTTTCGCGCAGCGCCGCCTCGAAGGGGCGCGGGTCGATGCCGATAAGCGGCTGCCCTTCTTGCACGTCCTGCCCTTCCGTGAAGTGGATTTCCTGAATTTCGCCGGTGACTCTGGGCCTGACCCCCACCGTGGCCGAAGCCTTGACATTGCCCACCACATGCAGCAGACGCGGCACATCGGCGCGCGTCACAGGCCGAACATGCACGGGCGCGGGCGGCGGCCCGCCCGTCTTGCCGTCCTCGCCGGAGCAGGCGGCCAGAAGAACCGCCAGCAGCGGCAACAGCAAGCAACCGTACGGAAGATGTCTCATACTCGTCCCCAAAATTGATTGCGGCCACAGGCCGGCGACACATACGCCAAAAGTGAAGCATGCCCCGCCCTTCGTCAAGTACGGATATGAAGGAATATGCGGAAGGCCGCAAGCGCCCGGGGCCACAACACCCGCAAACATTGACTTTGCGCGTTTTCACGGCATAATGGCGCGGCTTCGGGGCGCATGCCCTTATTGTTTCCCGCCGTGCGGCGGCACTCAAGGAGAACACGTTGGCCAAAAACCGCGCATTGCAGCAGTGGCGGGTGGAAGACTCCATCGAACTTTACGGCATCCGCAACTGGGGCGCCGGCTATTTCAACGTTTCAGAGGCGGGAGAAGTGGTGGTCTGCCCACAGGGGCCCAAAGGCCCCCAGATTTCCCTGCCGGAAATTATCGCCGGACTGCATGAGCGCGGTTACGACATGCCCGTGCTGCTGCGGGTGGAAAATATTCTGGATTCGCGCATTGCCAGCATTCATGAATCCTTCCGCAAGGCCATCAAAAATCTGGGTTATGCCGGCGAGTACCGGGGCGTGTTTCCCATCAAGGTCAACCAGCAGCAACAGGTTGTTGAAAAAATCGCCCAGTTCGGCGCGCGCTACCACCACGGGCTGGAGGTGGGCTCCAAGGCCGAGCTGATCGCCGCCGTCTCCCTGATGCGCGACACCGAAGCCTGCATCGTCTGCAACGGCTACAAGGACGCGGAGTTCATCGACCTTGGCCTTCAGGCCCTGCGCCTGGGCTTCAACGTCTTTTTTGTGCTGGAAATGCCCGGCGAACTGGATGTGCTGCTGGAGCGCGCCAAGGCTCTGGGCGTGCGGCCCAAGCTCGGCGTGCGGGCCAAGCTGTCGGTCAAGGCCAGCGGGCACTGGACGGACTCTGGCGGGGAGCGCTCCACCTTCGGCCTGTCCCCGGCCCAGATCGTGGATGTGGTGGACACCCTCAAGACCCACGACATGCTGGACTGCTTCCGCCTGCTGCACTACCACCTGGGCTCGCAGGTTTCCAATATCCGGGACATCCGCACCGGGGTCATGGAGGGCGCGCGCCTTTACGCGGGGCTGGTGCAGGAAGGCGCGCCCATGGGATATCTTGACCTGGGCGGCGGCCTGGCTGTGGACTACGACGGCTCGCACACCAACTACATTTCCTCGCGCAACTACAATCTGGACGAATACTGCGCGGACGTGGTGGAAGCCATCATGAGCATTCTGGATGAAGCGCGGGCGCCGCACCCGCACATCATCACCGAGTCCGGCCGGGCCACGGTGGCCTATTATTCGGTGCTGCTTTTCAATATTCTGGACGTCAGCGTGGTGGAGGAAATGCAGCTGCCCGACGAGCTGCCCGAGGACGCGCCCGAACCCGTGCGCAACCTGCGCGAAGTGCTCTCCGGCATCTCGCTGCGCAACCTGCAGGAGTGCTACAACGACGCCATCTACTACCGTGACGAAATGCGCCAGCTCTTCTCCACGGGCCGGGTCAACCTGCGCCAGCGCACCCTGGCCGAGCGATTTTTCTGGGCCATCATCATGCGCATCGCCCAGGAAAAAACCCGGCTCAAGAACGTGCCCCGCGACCTGGCGGACATAGACGTAAGCCTGGCGGACATTTATTACGGCAATTTCAGCGTGTTCCAATCCCTGCCCGACTCCTGGGCCATCGACCAGCTTTTCCCGATCATGCCGGTGCACCGCCTCAATGAATTTCCCTCGCGCCAAGGCATCATTTCGGACATCACCTGTGATTCAGACGGCCGCATAGATCATTTCATTGACCCGCAGGGCATGAAATCCACACTGGATCTGCACCCCCTGCGCGACGGCGAAGAGTATTACCTGGGCGTCTTTCTGGTGGGAGCCTATCAGGAGACGCTGGGCGACCTGCACAACCTGATGGGCGATACCAACGTGGTTTCCATTCGCGCTTCGGAAGACGGCAGTTATGAATATGTGCGCGAAATTCGGGGCGACTCCGTGGCCGATATCCTGAGCTATGTGGAATACGACCCGCGCCGCATTCTTGAGGATTTGCGCGGCACAGCCGAACAGGCCGTGCGCCGGGGCCGCATCTCGCCCAGCGAACGCTTTGCCGTCATGCAGGCTTTTGAGGACGGCCTGCGCGGCTACACCTACTTCGAGCGATAAACGCGACAAGGGCTTATGGCCGCAAAAGCCTGAAACCCCGCCATGCAGAGGGCATTCACAGCAGATGACAGCGCGCCCGCCAGCCGGGGGCCAGTTCCTTCCAGGCCGGGGCCGCGCGGCGGCAGACCTCCACCGCTTTGGGGCAGCGCGGATGAAACCGGCAGCCTGGCGGCGGCTTGAGCGGGCTGGGCAACTCCCCTTCCAGAGCCCGCGGCAAGGGCTTTGCGCCGCGTTCTCCAAGCATGTCCGCGGGCATGGCCGCCAGCAGCGCCTGACTGTAGGGATGGGCCGCGCCCGCGAACAAGCGCTCGCGCGGGGCTTCCTCCACCAGCTGGCCCAGATACATGACCAGAATGCGCGGGCAGATGAAGCCCACCACCGCCAGATCGTGCGAGATGAAGAGATAGGCCGGGCTGAAGCGCTCCTGCACATCGCGCAGCAAATTGAGCGTCTGGGCCTGCACAGAGGCGTCCAGAGCCGACACCGGCTCGTCGCAGACAATCACATCCGGCCTGGTGATCAGCGCCCTGGCCACGGCGATGCGCTGACGCTGACCG
This sequence comes from Desulfovibrio sp. SGI.169, assembly GCF_050313595.1. Taxonomy (NCBI): domain Bacteria; kingdom Pseudomonadati; phylum Thermodesulfobacteriota; class Desulfovibrionia; order Desulfovibrionales; family Desulfovibrionaceae; genus Desulfovibrio; species Desulfovibrio sp. SGI.169. The sequence continues at coordinate 55,019 of NZ_JBNPLS010000015.1, forward strand.
CCGGAAAATTCGTGCGGATAACGCCCACCCATTCCTTCCAGCCCCACGGCGTCAAGCATTTCGTCGGCCAGGCGGCGGCGCTCGGCGCGGGGCGTCTTTCGGGCGGCCAACGGCTCGGCCACGGAAGCCCGCACGGAAAGACGCGGATTGAGCGAAGAAAAAGGATCCTGAAAAACCATCTGGATGCGCCCGGCGGCCCAACTGCCCGCCCCGGCCAGAGGCAACGGCCGGCCTTCCAGCAGAACCCCGCCGTCCGAAGGGGCCAGCAGGCCGCAGACCAGACGCCCCAAAGTGGACTTGCCGCAGCCGGATTCGCCCACCAGCCCCAGGCTTTCGCCGCGGCGCAGGGCAAGGCTCACCCCATCCACAGCGGTAAGCGTCTCTTGCTCTCCAAACCAGCCGCGCCGCGCCGTAAAACGGCGGGATACGTCGACCGCCGCCAGCAGGGGCGTGGCGTCCGCCTCGCCCACACTCTCCGAAGAAACCGGCCTGGCCGCCATTTACGCTATCCTGTCCGCTTCGGTGGCCGTCACGCCCGCCGCGTCAAAGGTGGCCATGTCATTATATATGGCCGCCGCGCAGCGCAACAGGTGATAGGCCAGAGCGCCGCCCGTGCCCTCGCCCAGGCGCATGCCAAGACGCAGCAGGGGTTCCCCCCCCCTTTCCGGAGCGGTTTCGGCATGGGGCAGTCTGGCCAGCGCCGGGCTGTGCCCCGGTTCGGCCGAAGCGTGGGAAAGCACGGCATAATCGGCCAGGGCCGGGCAGATGGCCAGCGCCGCCGCGTAGGCCGCGCCGCAGATAAAGCCGTCCACCAGCACAGGCAGGCGGCGCGCCGCCGCGCCCAGCATGACGCCGCTCATCATGGCGATTTCAAAACCGCCCACAGCGGCCAGGATGTCCACCGGATCGCCTGACGACAGCAGGGGCGCGTTGACGCGCAGAGCCTCGCGCACAATGCCCGCCTTGTGCCGAACCATGACCGGATCGGAACCCGCGCCGGGGCCGGTGACCGAATCCGGCTCCAGGCCCAGCAAGGCGCAGTAGAGAGCCGTGCCCGCTGTGGAATTGGCAATGCCCATTTCTCCCGTGGCCAGACAGCGATACCCCCGCCCGGCCGCTTCGGCGGCCAGTTCCATGCCCCGTCGCAGACCGCTCAGGCATGCCTCGCGGCTCATGGCCGGGCCGCGGCTCATATCCGCCGTGCCGTCGCCCAGACGCCGGTCCAGCAGCATGGGATGCGGCGCGAACGGCCCCCCGGCGCAACCGGCGTCCACCACCCGCAAATCCATGCCGGCGCAACGGCAAAGCACGTTGACCGCCGCCCCGCCCCGCAAAAAATTCATGACCATCTGCCGGGTCACGGCCTGGGGAAAGGGCGAAACGCCCTGGGCGGCCACGCCGTGATCCCCGGCCACGGTCAGCATCAGGGCCGGGCTTACGGAAAGCGGCAATTCCCCACGACGCATGGCGTACAGACGCCGGGCCAGTTCCTCCAGCCGCCCCAGACTGCCGCGCGGCTTGGTCAGATTGTCCAGATGGGCCTGGGCCGCCTTCAGATGCTCCCGCTGCGGGCGCTCAATACGCACGCCGGGAAAAAGCCGTTCAAACCCGGCCTGGGTGAACCTGATTTTTCTGTTCATTGGTTGATTGTAGCCTGTATGGGACCGCTGCGCAAGGTCGGTTCGGCTTCCGCAGGCGGCATGCAGCTTCTGTTCCGCCGGCGGGATCGCCCGAGACCGCGGGGGCTTTATCTGGCGCGGCAAGTCATGTATGATGCGTTTCGCAACGCCCGCGGCCATTTTTCTTTTCGCGCGAATGTCCGCGCGCCGGGCCGGCCAGCGTCTCACCGCAAAAGTTCCGCGCATAATCATGCAAAAATTTTTGCGGGCAGCCGCCAGACGCTGAAACGTATCGCGGAAGGTGATCATGCCCAGTCCTGCTGTTCAGAGCGTCCGTGGCTTTTTGCTTTTTTTCTGCCTGCTGGCCGTGTTTGCCGCCGAAAGCCCGGCCGCTCCCGCGCCGGACAGTCCGCGCATGACTCCGGTGGTTCGCGCCGTGAAGGCTGTGGCCCCCGCGGTGGTCAACATAACCAGCACTCATGTTGTTGAAGGGCAGCGCGTCTCCCCTCTGGAACGCTTCTTCGGCCCCGGCTTTCCGGGTTTTGACGCCTTCCCTGGCGCGCGGCCCGGACGGCAGAAGCGCGTCAGCCTGGGCTCCGGCGTCATTGTGGACGGCCGGAAGGGCCTGGTGCTGACCAACGCCCATGTTATCGCGGGCGGCGACGAAGTGATGGTTCACCTGCTGGACGGACGCGAATTTCCCGCCACGGTCAAGGGCGCGGAGCCGGATTTTGACATTGCCGTGCTGGAAATCAAGGGCGCGCGCGACCTCCCCGCCGCGCGTCTGGGCGACTCGGCCGGGATCATGCCCGGCGAAACCGTCATCGCCATCGGCAACCCCTTCGGCTTCAACCACACGGTGACCACGGGCGTGGTTTCGGCCCTGGGCCGCACCATACGCAACGACGGCGGCGTGTTCACAGACCTTATCCAGACCGACGCGGCCATCAATCCCGGCAACAGCGGCGGCCCGCTGCTGGATATAGAGGGCGTGCTCATAGGCGTCAACACCGCCGTGGACGCGCGGGCCGAGGGCATCGGCTTTGCCATTCCCATCAACAAGGCCCGCCGGGTCATGGCGGATCTCATGGGTCAGGGCCGGGTGGCGCCGCTCTGGCTGGGGCTCATGGCCGAAGACCTGGACAGCCGCATGGCTATGGCCCTGGGCCTGCGGGAAGCGCGCGGCGTACTGGTGGGCGCGGTTTTTGAGGGCACGCCGGCGGCTCAGGCGGGCATCGCGCCCGGCGACATCATTGAAAGCATCAACGCCACGCCCGTGCGCGACCGGCGCGACTACATCAACGTGCTGCGCAACCAGACCGGCGGCGAAAGCCTGCGCCTCAGCCTGCGCCGGGGCGAAAGCGCTCTCGCGCTGGATGTGACGCCCGCGCCCTTTGACGACGCCACGGCCCAAAAGCTCATGGAACGCCGCTGGGGTCTGAGCGTGAGGGAATCCGGGCAGGGGCCGGTCATCCGCAGTGTGCGCCCCGACGGCCCGGCGGCCTTTTTGCGCAAGGGCGATGTGATCACCGGCGTGGGCGGCGCGCGAATCAAAAACATGGCCGAGCTGCTTCAGGCATTCCGCAAGGAACGCCTTGCCGGGCAGGTGCTTTTGCAGGTGGCGCGCAACGGCCGGGGCTATTACGCGCGCATGGTGCTTTGAGCCTGCGGCGTGCCGGAAGGCGCGGCCCTTCACGCGTCTGAAACGGGCCGTATGAGCCGAACCGGGCAAAAAAACCGAAGGCACTTGACAGGGCCAAGGGCTGAAGCTATCCCTTTCACAAGCGGTTTCCAGCCGCCCCTGCGTCAAGCAGAACACAAAGTTACTTTGGGAGGAAACAATGGGCTACAATGTGAGTGTTGATAACGACAAGTGCGTGGGTTGCGGCGAATGCGTGGACGTTTGCCCGGTGGAAGTTTATGAAATCAAGGACGGCAAGTCCGAACCCGTGAACGCCGAAGAGTGCCTTGGCTGCGAATCCTGTGTGGAAGTCTGTGAAACCAGCGCCATTACTGTCGAAGAAGCCTAGTGTCTGCCTGCGAAAGTAGACACCGCGAAACCCGCAAGGGTTTGCGGCGGCGCAGCCGCCGTGCGTGAGCGAAAAACCACGTTTTTTCGCCAACGATCCCGCAAAAGTTCTTCGCGGAGTTCTGCGCGGAATTTTTGCGGTCAGACACCAGGGCCGGTTCTCGTTGACCCGCCCGCCGCAAGGCCGCCTTTTACGTCCGGCGGCGTTGGGGGCCGAAAATTCGGTTTTTTCACGGGCGGCGTCTTACTGAGGTCTGCTCCTGGTTAACGGCGCATGCCCGCGCGGCATTCCGTTGATGACCCGTTTACGGAACGTTTGTTCTTTCCACAGTGCCGCCGGGCGTGCGCGTCTGGCGGCACTGTTGTAACCCGTTCTCATTGTCGCAGGAAAGCCATGATCCCTGATCTGAGCCCCATATTTTCCCGCTACGAAACCTTGCGGGCCGAGGCTGACGCCCTGTTTGCGCGCGTGCGCGAGGCGCATCCCGGCTGCGTAACCTGCAAGGAAGGCTGTAGCGACTGCTGCCACGCCCTGTTTGATCTTTCGCTGGTGGAGGCCATGTACCTGAACCGCGCCTTTGAGGCGGCTTTTGCCCACGGGCCGGAGCGTTCCGACATTCTCACCCGCGCTTCGGAAAGCGACCGCCGTCTCACCCGTCTGAAGCGGGAACTGTTCCGCGCCGAAAAAGACGGGGAAAGCCCGGAAGCCATCATGGCGCAGGCAGCCCAGGCCCGGTTGCGCTGTCCCCTGCTGGACAGGGAAGACCGCTGCCTGCTCTACGAGGCCCGGCCCATCACCTGCCGCCTGTACGGCGTGCCCACGGCCATTGCCGGGCGGGGACACGTCTGCGGCTTTTCGGCCTTTGAAAAAGGCAGGGCCTACCCCACCGTGCATCTGGACAAAATCCAGGCCCGGCTTGAGGAACTCAGCCGGAAGGTGGCCGAAACCGTGGAGTCACGCTTTACGGAACTGCACGAAGTTTATGTGCCCCTGTCCATGGCCCTGCTCACCCGCTATGACGAGGCCTACCTGGGCATCGGGCCGGCCAGGCCGGAGGATTAGGCCCATGTTCAGCAGTATTCCGGCCACTGTTTTCCGCGACGGCACGCCGCAGACGCTCACGGACGAGCAGGAGAAACTCAAGCGCGAGATTTACGAAAAAATGAATCCGCGCCGTCGCAAGTTCGTGGACCGCATCGGCTATGAAACCTGGGATCCGTTCCAGAAGCCCAATGATCCGCTGGATCTGCGCATGGATGTGAGCAAGCGCACCACCCAGCAGCTGGTCAATGAATTTTTGCGTGAGGCGGCCCACAAGGGGCCGTACAGCAAGGATTACGGCAAGGGCGTCATGGAATGCGCCCTGGGTGTGGTCAACAAAGATGAAAAATACCAGGGCATTTTCGACTTCTGTCTGTGGTATCACGATCTCCTGAAAAAAGAAGGGCATATCGAATGAAAGAGCGCTACGACGATCTGGACGAATATATCGCGGATCTCAAAAAGGAAATCGAGGCCAACGAGCAATGCGCCACCCATTACTATAATCTGGGTCTGGCCCTGCTGAGCAAGCGCGATTTTGCGGCCGCCGAGGAGGCATTGCTCAACGCGGTGCGCAATTCCCCGCACCTGGCCGAGGCCTATGTGCAGCTGGGCGGCATCTGCCTTGAGCGCGGCGACCTGGAAGGCTGCCTGCGCTATAATGAAGAGGCCGCCAACTGCCGGGCCAAATTCCCCATTCCCTGGAGCAACATCGCCTTTGTGCACCTCCAGCGCGGCGAGCCGGACAAGGCCATAGCGGCCCTGCGCAAGGCCCTGAAGTGGGACCCCAAATTCGTGCAGGCCAAGAACGCTCTGGCCACGGCCCACTACATGAAGGGCGAGTTCAAGACCTGCGAGGAAACCTGCCGGGAACTGCTGGCCCAGGAACCGGGTTTCGCCCCGGCCTGGAACAACCTGGCCCTGGCCCTCTTTGACCTCAGGCGGTACGACCAGGCCATAGAGGCCGCCGACAAGGCGCGCGAGCTGGGCTTTGAGGTGCCGGAAGGCTTTCTGGAAGAGCTGAAGCCGCACAGGCGATAAGCCAGGGCATCCCCGGACAGTGCGCTTTCGGCATATTTCTTGCTGTCAAAAACGCGGACGGTCAAATTTTCCACCGTCCGCGTTTTTTCGTGTCCGGGGCTGAAGAGACCCGGCGCGCAAGCAAGAAGGAGCACAGGCGCATGGAACTGGAATTCCGCTTTCGCAATAATGATCTGGGATCGTATTTCCCCACCTTTCAGGAGCGGGTCAACGCCATGCTGCCCGCAAGCCCGGCGGAAAACGCCGTCGCAACCGCCGAAGCCGCCGCGCCCGCGCTGCCCTCGCAGGAAGAACGCGCTCTGGTAACGCCCCATCTGCCCGGCATGGAAGAGGTTTCTCAGACTTTGGCCCAGGTGGAAGAAAAAGCCTCCCTGCAAAGTCAGGAGCTGATTCAGGTTCACTCCGGTCTTAACGAACAGCGGGTGGCGCGCCTGCTGGGCCTGCTGGACTAAAGCCCGCGGCTCAGGCGACAGGGCTTCAATACGCCGCTGCTTTTTTCCGGCGGGGCGACATGGCAGGGCGGGCATTCAACCTGAATGCCCCGCCTGAATGATGCGCCCGCGTCCGGCGAACGAAAAAGCCCGTTCGCCGCGCGGCCCCCGGGCAGCCGCAGCCGCATTGCGCCTACACATTCAGCGCCAGCCCCACCGGACAGTGATCCGACCCGCGAACGTCGCCTTCTATCCAGGCGTCGCTGACCGCCGGCGCGAGCTCCTCCGACACAAAAAAGTAGTCAATGCGCCAACCGATATTCTTCTCACGCGCGCGGGTTTTATACGACCACCAGGAATACTGGTCAGGCTTGTCCCCGTGCACCTTGCGAAAGGTGTCCACATAGCCCAGAGCCGTGAAACGGTCCAGAAAGGCGCGCTCTTCCGGCAGAAAGCCGGTATTTTTCACATTCTGCCTGGGCCGCGCCAGATCCACGGGCTTGTGGGCGATGTTGAAGTCGCCGCAGACCACAACGGGTTTGCTTTTGCGGCATTCTTCCGCATAGCTGAGGAAAGCCTCGAAAAAACCCATCTTGTAGGGCACGCGCCTGAATCGGCCCGTGGGCCTGCCGTTTTCATCCAGCTCTTCGGCCCCGCCGTTGGGGAAATAGCCGTTGAAAAAATGAAAATCCTGAAATTCCAGATGCAGCAGACGGCCTTCGCCCTGCCACCGCGGGTCGGGCAATTCGGCGCGCGCGGCCAGAGGCTTGAACCGGCTGAATACCGCCACCCCCGAATAGCCTTTTTTCACGACGCTTGAGGACCAGTGCGCCTCCCAGCCCGCCGGGCTGGCCAGATCCTCCCTGAGCTGTTCCGGGTGCGCCTTGGTTTCCTGCAGGGCCACGATTCCGGCATCGGTGCGCGCGAACCACCCCCACTCCGGCTTGGCGGAGAGCGCCCGCAGGCCGTTCACATTCCAGGAGACGAGTTTGATGAGCATATGTCCTCCACGGGCCGCAGCATAGCCAAGGCCGCCTCCCTGGGCAAGCCGCGCCGGACACGTTGCGCGCGCGGCGCTTTTTCGTTACACGAAGACGTTGCCGGACGGAACGCCGCATCCTCCCAAACGCGCTTTGTCGGGAACGCGCGGCCTCTTGCCCGTGTCCGGCCCACCTTTGAAGGAGCCCCTGTATGGAAGTTCTACCAATCCGTCGCGCCATCCTGAGCGTTACGGACAAGAGCGGCCTGGTGGATTTTGCCACCTTTCTCAGCTCCCGCGATGTGGAGCTGATTTCCACCGGCGGCACCCAGAAAGCGCTGGAGGCGGCGGGCCTGCCCGTCACCGCCGTGAGCACGGTAACCGGCTTTCCGGAAATTCTGGGGGGCCGGGTCAAAACCCTGCATCCCAAGATTCACGCGGGCATCCTGGCCAGCAAGGATGACCCCTTCCACATGCAGACTCTGACCGAAAAGGGCATCCGCCCCTTTGATCTGGTCTGCGTCAATCTTTACGACTTCGCCGGCGCGGTGGAACGCCGCCTTTCCCTGGAAGACGCCGTGGAGGAGATTGATATCGGCGGCCCCTGCATGCTGCGCGCGGCGGCCAAAAATTTCCACAGCGTTCTGGTGCTGCCCTCGCCCCAGTGGTATGGCGCGGCTATGGACGAACTGCGCCAGCGCGATATGAGCGTGAGCCTCGACTTCCGGCAGGTCATGGCGTCGCGGGCTTTCGAGGCCACATCGCGCTATGACGCGCTGATTACCTCCTACCTGCGGCCGTAAGGCCGCGCACCGCAAGGAGGGCGCGCCATTCCCAGGCCAGAAGGCAATGTGCAGGGGCTCAAGCCGAGCCAGCTCAATGCGCTGAACCGCCTGTTCAACCGCCGTTTTCCGCCGGCGGATGTCTACACCATTGAGCAGGCGCGCGAGCTGGCTCTTCTGTCGCGCGCCATAGGCCGGCAGCTGGGCCTGCTCATTGACCGCAAGGGGCGGGTGCAGATGGTGCTGGTGGGGCAGGCGGGCGGCATTCTCATCCCCGAACTGCCGCGCGCGCGAACCGGGCAGGAACGCCTGCGCGGCCTGCGCCTGCTGCACACCCATCTTTCGCCGGACGGCATCAGCCAGGAAGACCTGATGGATATGCTATTTCTGCGTCTGGATGCGGTCATCGCCCTGAGCGTGAACCCCGCGGGCGATCCCGTGCAGTGGCAGGCCGCGCATCTGCTGCCGTCAGGCGCGGCGGACAGGCCCTACCATCTGGACGCGCCCCAACCCTGGGATCGCACCGCCGCGCGGTTCGCGGCCACGGCCGAAGCCCTGGAGGAAGAACTGGCCCGGCGCGTCGAGAACGCGCGGGAGGCTGCGGACGCGCCGCGCGCCCTGCTGGTTTCCGTGGCGGCCCAGCCCCGCGTCCTGCAAGAGCGCAACCTGGACGAACTGGCCGAACTGGCCCGCACCGCCGGGCTGACCGTGGCCGGGCGCATGGTGCAGCGCGTGGCCCAGGTCAACCCGCGCCTGATCCTGGGCAAGGGCAAGGTGGCGGAACTGGAGGTGCTGGCCCTGCAGGGCCGCGCGGGCATGCTGGTTTTCGACGGCGAGCTTTCTCCCGCCCAGCTGCACAATCTGGCCGACATCACAGAGCGCAAGGTCATTGACCGCACCCAGCTCATTCTGGACATTTTTGCCCAGCACGCCGTGAGCAGAGCTGGCAAACTCCAGGTGGAACTTGCCCAGTTGCGCTACACCCAGCCGCGCCTGGTGGGTAAAAACCGGGCCATGGACCGGCTTATGGGCGGCATTGGCGGGCGCGGCCCCGGCGAAACCAAGCTGGAGACTGACCGCCGCAAAAGCCGTGAACGCATGGCGCGCATCCGCAAAGAGCTGGAACAGTTGCGGCGGCAACGCGCCTTTACCCGCGCCCGCCGTTCGCGTCAGGGCGTCCCGCTGGCCGCGCTGGTGGGTTACACCAACGCGGGCAAGTCCACCCTGCTGAACACCCTAACCCGCTCGGGAGTGCTGGCGGAGAACAAGCTGTTCGCCACGCTGGACCCCACCACGCGGCGGCTGCGCTTTCCCGCTGAGCGGGAAGTCATTCTGGCTGATACCGTGGGTTTTATCCGCAATCTGCCCAAAGAACTCATGGACGCCTTCCGCGCCACCCTGGAAGAGCTGGAGGCCGCCGATCTGCTGGTGCATGTGGCTGACGCCTCGCATCCCGACCTGCTTCAGCAGATCACGGCCGTGGAAACCATTCTGGCCGAGATGGAGCTGGACCGCGTGCCGCGCCTGCTGGCGCTCAACAAGTGGGATCAGCTCGCGGCGGCGGCGCGGGCCGAACTGGCCGACGCCTTTCCCCTTGCCCTGCCTGTTTCGGCCAAAAACGGGGAGGGGCTCGCCCCGCTGCTGGAACGCCTGGAAACGGAACTGCTGATCCAAAGCGCCCCCCCTGTCGCCGCATACCCGCCCCTCTCTCTGAACTGAGCCGCTCTCCGCCACGCTCTTCCCGCATGCCGCCGGGTCGGGCGGGTTCCTTCACGCCGCCTTTTCCTGTTATGAAAAAAATTTTTCATGAATAATTGACATGTTCATTTTTTTTCTATACATAAAAAAAAAAGAACAAAACAAGGCGAAATGAATAATATGGTTCAAAAATTGCTCGATGAAATCAGGCGCGCCATCCCTGGCCTGCCCACCCTGCAAAAAAAAGTGGGCATCTTCATCTGTGAACACCCCCAAACCCTGGGGCTGCTTTCCCTCTCGGAATTTGCCGACCGCATCGGCGTTTCGCGCCCCACGGTAAGCCGTTTCTGCCGCTCTCTGGGCTACAGGGGCTTTCTGGAGTTTTCCCGCTCGGTGCAGCGCGTCATTGAGGACGACATCTCCCATGCGGGCTTTTTCCGCCACGCCTACGCGCAGAATGACGCCGCCGCCGGCGGCGTCGCCCATGCCGTGGTGGAGCGTGACATGATCAACATGCACAAGCTGCTCAACAGCCTGCCCGCCGAAGCCATCAGCCGCTGCGTCAGGCAGATGGGGGAATGCGCCTCCATCAGTGTGGTGGGCAGAATGAGCGCCTATCCCTTTGCCGTATACTTTGAACAGCTTCTGACGAAAATCAGCGACAAGGTTCGCTCTCTCAGCGGTTCCGACGTTATGCAGGCCGCCGCCATTTCACGGCTGAACGAGCGCAGCCTGGTATTCTGCCTCGCCTTTCCGCGCTATTCGCGCGTGGCGCTGGATCTGGCCGCCCAGGCCAAACGCAGAAAAGCCGTGGTGGTAGGCATCACTAACAGCGAGTTTTCCCCCCTGGCTCCGCTGAGCGACATCCTTTTCACGCTGGATGTGGACATTGTTTCATATATCGACCTCATGGGGCCGGTCATGGCCCTGATCAATATTCTCTGCGTCGAATTCGGGCATGCCCAGTACAGCGCCACGGAACAGCGCCTGCGCGATTACGACGCTCTGGTCGAGGAATCGTTTTTTCTGCGTGGCCCCCACGTCAAACACTAAAGGAACCTTGCCATGAAAGTCACTGTCACCGCCCCGGACGCGCCCGCCGCCATCGGCCCTTACAGTCAGGCCGTCATACATGACGGCCTGCTGCTGACATCCGGCCAGATAGGGATTGACCCGGCCACAGGCAGGATGGCCGGCCCCGATGCCGCCAGCCAGACGCGGCAATGCATGCGCAATCTTGAAGCCGTGCTGCGCGCGGCCGGGGCAAGCTGGAACGATGTGCTCAAGGCCACGGTCTATCTTGCCGACATGGCCGACTTCACCGCCATGAATGAGGAATACAAAAGCTATTTCAGCTCAGACTACCCGGCGCGCTGCTGCGTGGCCACAGCTGGCATGGCCCTGAACGCCAGGGTTGAAATTGAACTCCTGGCGGCAGTACCGCGTCGTGATGATTGATGAACAGGCTCAGGCCCCGGAGTAACCGCCGCCGGTTCGGGATGTGGCGCTTTGTGCGCTGACGCGATGAGCAAAAACGGGATTTTTCTCGCTGGCAAAAATGGGCGATTTTTGGAGAGAGTGTGCTCATGCGCATGGCCGGCAAAATTAGCCCGGTGGCGCAGACAGTGTGAAAAAGGCCGTTTTTGGCGGATAATTGTGGCGGATCACAACCAGCCACCCCCCTGACCAACAGCGCATTCACAGGGCCCTACTCTGACAAAATCCGAGGCCGCGCCGGAGGATTTTATGGAACGTGTTTTTCGCTGTCTGCTCACATTCCTGCTCTGCCTGGTGGCCGTCATGGAGTGCCTGCAGGTGCTTCTGCGCTATATTCTGGAAATGCCCATCATGTGGCTGGACGAATCCATAATCTTTCCGGCGATCTGGTTGTATATGCTGGGCTGCGCCAACGCCTCGCGCGAAAATACGCAGATTGTGGCGAAAATTTTGCCGGTTTTCTTTTCAAGCCCCCGGCAAACGGCATTTTTCGATCTGTGCGCGCAGTGCTTCAGCGCCGTGATTTCCAGCTGGCTCACCTGGCATGCCGTGGAATATTTTTTCTACGCCTTCGAGACGGACAGAAAAACCGGTTATCTTTTCCTCCCCATGACCATCGGTGAAACAGCCCTGTGCGCGGGCATGCTGCTCATCACCTGGTACACCCTGGTTCAGCTCGTCAATAGCGCCCGGCACATGCGGGCGCTGCGCCACAAGGGGGAACCGCCATGCTCGTAGACCTTGTCATCAGCATCGCCATTCTGGTTTTTCTGCTGTCCTTCGGCACGCCCTTGCCCTTCTGCTTTGGCGGCGCGCTCATGTACATGACGCTTTGCACTGACATAGGCAGCATGAGCGGCATGTTCCTCTGGGGCTTTGAACAGCTTATCAACCCCGTGCTGCTCTGCATCCCGCTCTTTGTCTTCGCGGGCAACCTCATGAGCGAAAGCGGCATCGCCGACGCCCTGCTGCGTCTGTGCAATCTGCTGCTGGGGCGCTTCAAGGGCGCCCTGGGCACAGTGGCGGTGGCGGCCTGCGCCATCATCGGCGCCATCTCCGGCAGCGGCCTCACCGGCGTGGCCGCCACCGGGCCGCTGCTCATCCCGCGCATGGAAGCCCAGGGCTATGACCGGGCGTATGCCACGGCCCTTATCGCCAACGCCTCGGTGCTGGGTCTGCTCATCCCGCCAAGCATCAACATGGTGGTATATGGCTGGGTCACGGAAACATCCATTCTGGCCTGCTTTCTCTCCACCCTGTTGCCGGGCCTGCTTCTCATGCTGATTTTCTGCCTGGTAAACGCCTGTTACGTCCGGCGGCGGCCCATCCGGGTTTCCGGCGAATCCTTCGGCCAGGCCCTGAAAAAACTGCCTCAAACCGGTTTGGCGGCCCTGCCCGCCCTGATGATGCCCGTCATCATTCTCGGCGGCATTTACGGCGGCATCATGACGCCCACCGAATCCGCCGCCGTGGCCTGCGCCTATGCCATCCCCGTGGGACTGTTCATTTACCGCGGTCTCCGGCCCAAGAGCATCAGCATGGCCGCCAAGGAATCGGCCACCGCGGTGGGCTCCATCATGGTCATGGTTCTTTTCGGGCTCATGCTCAGCCAGCAGTTCGTTTTCGGCGGTCTGCCGCAAGAGCTGGCCGACTTTCTGCTTGGCGTCACGCGGAACAAGGTCGTTCTGCTGTTGCTGATCAACGCCGTGCTCATCTTCGTCGGCATGATCCTCAACGACGTGACCGGCATTCTGCTGATGTCGCCCCTGCTGCTGCCGCTGGTCAAGGCCATGGGCATCCATCCCGTACATTTCGCGGCCATTATCGGCGTCAACCTTTCCATGGGCACGCTGACTCCGCCGTTCGCCGGCATTCTCTATTTCAGCATGCGCATCGGCAAGGTGGAATTTGCGGACATTGTGGGCCCGGTGACGCTGCTGCTTTGTCTCGGCTACATTCCCATGTGCTTTCTGGTGACTTTTTGGGAACCGCTGGCCATGTGGCTGCCGCGGTTTTTCGGACTCGTCTGACCTCCCCGCGCGCGGGGAAACACTCCAACACACAAGGAGACTTCAGATGTTCAGACATTTCACTGCATTGTTATGCGCAGTCCTGGCATGTTGCGCGCTCGGCGCCACGCCCGCCACGGCCGGCAAGGTATGGAAACTGGGGCACACCCTGCCCAAGGACACGCCGGAAGACCTCGCCATTCAGGATTTCGCCCGGCGCGTGGGCGAACTGACCAGCGGAGAAATCAAAATCAAGGTTTTTCCGGCCATGCAACTGGGCGACTGGACGGTGATGCAGCAACGGGTCTCCATGGGCGGTCTGGAAATGGCCACCCAGCCGCCCAGCTCGCAGGCGGATAAGCGCATCTCTTTTCTCTATTTCCCCTATCTGTTCAAGGACGCGGCCATGCTGCAAAAAAATCTGGCCGCGGGCGCGCCTTTCCGCACCGCTCTTGATCAGCTCTTCATCGGCCAGAACATCTATCCCGTCACCTATGTGCCGCTCTTCTTCGGCGGCGTGGGCAGCAAAACACTGCCCAAAGACTGGGACACGCCCGGGGCCCCCAAGGGCATCAAGCTGCGCGTGCCCAATGACCCCTCGTTCGCCCTGCATGCCGAAAGCATGGGCTACCAGCCCACGCCCATCCCCATGTCAGATACCTTCACCGCCATGCAAACGGGCATCGTGGACGGAGTGCTGGGCTTCGGAGCCGTGGGCAATTATGTGAACTACCGCGATCTGGTGAAATATTACATACCGCTCAACGACTTCATCCAGCTCTGGCCGGTCATGATCAACCTCAAACTTTGGGAGGGCCTGTCCGATGCGCAGAAAAAGGCCCTCACCCAGGCCGCCGGAGAGCTTGAGGCCCGTCGCTACGCCGACTTCACCGCCCTGGACGCCAGTTACCGTTCCAAATTGCGGCAGGCCGGCGTGACGGTGATGGATGTTTCGCCAGAGGTGATCAACGCTTTTGCCAAAGCCGCCAGGGAACAGTGCTGGCCCGCGCTGAGCGAAAAAATCGACAGGGTCTGGATTAGCAAGGCCCTGGAATCCATTGTTGAATAAACATATCCCGTACCGCGCCGCGTTCGCATAAAATTTCGGACGCGGCGCGGGCGAACGCCACAGCCATTTTGCCCATACAGCCGCCGGGATACGCTCACAATGCAACGGCCCGACATAAAGGATGCCCCCATGCGCACCGGCACCGACACGGTTCTGGAGTTCATAACGCAATTTGATCTGAGCCGAAGCGACGCCGCCGTGGTTCACCAGGCGCGACGCTGCCTGCTGGACGGCCTCGGCGCGCTGCTGGCCGGCTGCCAGACGCCCCTGGCGGTTCTGAGCGCGCGCCTGGCCGCCGCTCATCTGCCCCAGACCCCGAAAGAACGCTGCACGCTGCTGGCCGGCGGCGCGGCCTCGTTGCTTGGGGCCGCCTTCGCCAACGGCTTCGCCTCCAATGCGTTGGATGTGGAGCATGGTTATCGCCCCACCCAGGGAAGGCCCGGCGCTTGTCTGTTGCCCGTGCTTCTGGCTCTGCTCGAAACCGCGCCCGCGCCCGTCAGCGGCAACGAGTTGCTGGAGGCGCTGGTCGTCGGCTATGAGGTGGCCATCAGGGCAGGGCTTCTGCGCAATACGGACGCCCGCAATGTTTTCACTTCAGGCGCATGGGCTTCTCTGGGCGCGACCGCCGCCGGCGGACGCCTGCTGCGACTGCCGCGCGGCGTTTTGCGCCAGGCGCTGGGCGCAGCTGATTACCACAGCCCCCTGGGGCTGATTCTGCGTGGCGTGCAAACCCCCTGCATGGCCAAGGACGGCGTCGGCTGGGGGGCCTTTACAGCCATGTCCTCCCTGCTTCTGGCGCGTGAAGGCTTTACCGCGCCGGAGCCGCTGTTCAGCGAAGCGGCAAAGCCGGATTTGGACGGCCTGGGCCGGAATTTTCATTTTCTCCATCTCTATTTCAAGCCGTTCTGCTGCTGCCGCTGGACCCATGCCGCCGTGGCCGGCGCTCTGGCCCTGGCCCGAAAACATGATCTCGCCCCCGGCGACATCAAAAAAATACGCGTGTACACCTTCAGCCATGCCGCCGCATTGAGTCGCGAGCATCCCCAAAATACCGAGCAGGCCCAGTACAATCTGACCTATCCCGTGGCTGTGGCTCTGACGGACGGCTGCGTGAGCGGCGCGCAGGTACTTCCGCCCCGGCTTTTCGCCCCCGAAGTTCTGGAGCTTCAGGACAAGGTGGAAGTCGAGGTGCGCGAGGATATTGAACGGGAGTTCCCGGCCCGGACTCTTGCGGAAGTGGTTCTGGAAGCGCGGGGCCGCGTCTATATATCCGGCACGCTGGCCCCACCCTGGGAGGCGGATGACAGCCCCACCGACGCCGAATTGCACGAAAAATTTCTGCGTCTCGCCACGCCCCTCTGTGGCGAAGCCGAGGCGCAACGCCTGGCCGGATGCATCTGGCGCGCGGAAAGTCTGGAAGACGCCAGGCGACTGTTGCCGCGCGCCAGGCCGTGATGCCCGCCTGCCCGCGCGGAATTCCGCGAAGAATTTTTGCGGGATCGTTTGCGAAAAACGTGGTTTTTCGCAAATGAAAAACTAGGTTCAGGACTCATTAAATATAAAAGGTGACAAAGGCAGCGATGCAAATGGCGGAAAAGAAGGTGTGGCACAG
>NZ_JBNPLS010000016.1:0-65097 GCF_050313595.1 Desulfovibrio sp. SGI.169
AAATGCGTTATGGCTTTTGAGAGTTACCCTTTCAAAAGCGGCGGCGCATTTTTTCGCGGAGCGGAACAAGCGCCTGAAAACGCGGTTTTCAGCAGAGGGCGCGGGCAGGCGGCGGGTGCGGCCTGCCCGCGCTATTTGTTGTGCTTGTGCCAGAGCACGAAAAAGACGGAACCCACGGTCAGGCAGCAGGCTAGGACAATCCGGCCCGTAATGCTTTCGCCGCCCAGCCGCCAGCCGAGAAAGACGCCGATGACCGGCACCACATATTCGTAAGACACGGCCGTGGCTATGGAAACATGCGCCAGCAGCCAGAAATAGCTGGAGTAGGCGATAATGGAACCGCCAATGGTCATCCAGGCGAAGGCCAGCGCCACTTCAAGCCGCAGATTTTCCCAGCGGGTCATGGCCGCCTCTCCGCAGGCAAAACCCAGCAGCAGGGTTTCCAGGCCGCCCACAAGCAGCAGAAGGCCGCAGGACTGCAAGGCCGTCAGCCTGCTGGGCGGAGAAAAGCGCCGGGTCAGCAGAGAGCCGGCCACCCAGCCCAGCGTGCCCCCGAATACCCAGAACATGCCGACCGGGCTGCTCTGTTCCGGGCCGGATGCGTTCTGGCTGACGCCCAGCAGCGCCAGGCCGCACAAACCGCCGGCCAGCCCCAGCCACTGCATGGCCGTGGGACGCCGCTCCCCGCCGAACAGCCAGGCCGCCACCAGCATTGAAATAGGCGTGGAACCGGTGATCACGGCGGCCACGCTGGAGGTGACGTATTCCTGCCCCTTGCCCAGAAAACCGCTGCCCATCACCACCATGAATATGGAAAGCCAGCAGGCGTGCCGCCAGTCGGCGAGCGTGGGCCGCCGCCAGCGGCCCGCGCAGGTAATGGCGGCGCAGAGCAGCAGCCCGGCCAGAAACATGCGCGCGCCGCAGGCCAGAAAGGGGCCCAGCACCTCCAGAGTGAACTTGAAGCCTATATAGGTGGAACCCCAGGAGATATAAACCAGAAAAAGATTGAGCAGGATTTTCAGATTCAGAGGGGACAGGCGCACGGCGGTTCTCCTTGACGCTCGGGCGGTTCCGCCATCCGTGCGGAACCGCGCGGGGTCGCCGCGCCGCTGTGATCCCGGACGGAAAACGGGGGGGAACCGCCAGACAGGCTCTAGCCGGGCGCGTATCTTCTGTCAAGCCGCCGCAAGCGCCGCGCAAGGCCGACCCCGACGCCCGTCAGCCAGGGCTGAAGCAAAGAATCCGGCGTTGCGCGCCCGTTCCGCCTGGCGGCATGAACAATGCCGCCAGGCGCGCGGGATTCTGCCGGACATGGTCTGAAAACAGAGGCGGGTTTCTGTGAAAAGGCGTTATTCCCCCAGCCGGACGCCCGGCTGCATGATTTGCCCGGTGAGTCCGGTTTCATAGCCGCCCAGGTTTTTCAGGCGGGCCTTGAAGGACTCGCGTTGCAGCATGTCGCGCACGGCCAGAATGCGCGGCTCTTCCCAGAAATGTTCGGGAATGGCCAAATCATAACGTTCGCGCGCCAGAGGCACGAAATCCAGCCCCAAAGCGCGCGCCGCCGCGTAAATGCCCATGCCGCAGTCCGCCGCGCCGGTCAGCACATTGACGGCCACAGCCATATGCGTGTTTTCCTCCTTGGCGTAGCCGTCCACATCCGCGGGTCTGAGGCCGGCGCGCCGCAGATGCCAGTCAAAGAGAATGCGCGTGCCCGCGCCGCGCTGGCGGTTAACGTAGCGCAGGCCCTTGCCCTTGATATCCTCCACGCTCCTGACCCCCCTGGGGTTGCCCGCCGGGACGATCAGACCCTGCTGGCGGATGGCCAGGTTGAGCAGCGCGATTCTGCCCTCAGGATAGAATTTGCGCAGAAAGGCGAAGTTGAAGTCGCCGCTGTCTTCTTCCAGCAGATGCATTCCTGCCATATGGCAGACGCCCTTTTTCAGGGCCGCTATGCCGCCCATGCTGCCCACATGGGCGGAAATCAGGCGAAAGGCGCGGGGCAGGCCCATGAGCTCATCGGCCAGCAGGTCCAGCACATTGTCATGGCTGCCCACGCAGATCAGATTGTCATAAAGCCGGGCCGGCGGCACGGAGAGGCGCGCCCGCACCAGACTGTCTTCGGCGATGCCCTCGGCTTCGGCCGGAATGCGCATGACCGCCTGGGCGCGCGTTACTGTGGTGATGTTGCCCGCCCCCCGGTTGAGGGGAATGCCCACGGCCTTTTCTCCCACCCGTCCCACGGCCAGATGCACAAATTCTTCCAGTCCGAGACGCGAAGTCAGGCTGCGGGTCAGCTCCACGTCTATTTCGGGCCGGTCGGGCAGGGGGCGGTGCGCCAGCAGGCAGATGACCGGCGTGATCAGTTCTTCAAAGCAGATCAGGCTGCTCACCGGATAACCCGGCGCGCCAAATACGGGCCGACCCCGGCAGATGGCGGCCAGCGAGGGCTTGCCGGGCATGGCCGCGATGCCGTGCACCAGGACTTCCCCTTCGCTTTCCAGGATAGAGCGGGTGTAGTCTTTGCTGCCCGCCGAGGAACCGGCGCAAAATATCACCACATGCGCGCCGGCCTCCAGGCTGTCCAGCAGGGCCGCGCGCAGTTGGTCGGGCCGGTCCGGCACGGGCCTGACGCGCTCCACCCGGCAGCCCAGCTGGCGGGCCAGAGCCGCCAGCACCTGCGAGTTGGATTCCACCACCTGCCCCCGGCCCGGGTCGGGGCGCTGCTCGAAGTCCAGCACTTCGTCGCCCGTGGGGATGATGCGAATCAGCGGCTGTTCCCAGACCGGCACTTCCCAGATACCGCCGGAAAGCAGCGCGCCCACATCGCAGGGCCTGATCTGGTGGTTGCGGGGGAAAAGCAGCTCGGTAGCCACAATATCTTCGCCGATACGCCGCACATGCTGCCACGGAAAGGCCGGCGCCTCAATGCTTGCGCCGCCCTGACCGTCCAGGGCCGCATGCTCGATCATGATCACGGCGTCGCAGTTTGCGGGCAGGGGTTGACCCGTGTTGACCGCGAAGCAGGTTTCGCCTTCGCGCAGCAGCAGCGGTTCGCCCTCGCGCGCCGCAAAGGTGTCCGCCGCGCGCACGGCAAAGCCGTCCATGGCCGCCGCGTGGCAGGTGGGTGAAGAATAACGGGCATGCACGGCCTCGTAAAGAACCCGGCCCACGGCCTCTTGCGCGGGGCAAAGCTCTTTGCCGGGCAGCAGCGCGCGGGCCTCGCCCTGCTTTGCGCGCCGGGAGGACAGCGCGGCCAGAGCGTCCAGCACCCTGGCCGCGGCTTCGGGCAGAGGCAGGGTTTTCAGGTAGACATTGCGTTTGAAGGACATGGGCTCTCCTGGGCTGATGCGTTTGAACCAGCATAGCCGCTTAGGCAAAAAAGGAAAAGAAACGGCCCACCGCGGGTCTGGGCCCTGTTTTCAGGGCGTCCGGGGGCGGCGGCTGGCCGTTCGCGGCCCTCGTCATGCCGGAAACGCGGGCAGGCGCGGCGGGGCGCTTGCCCCGCGCGCTTTTGCCCCCAGGCCGGGATATTGCGTCCGGGGCCGCCAGGCGCTATGCTGCATTGTTTCGCAACCCCAACCCCCGGCGGCAAGCCGTTATCTTATGACCGTACATGACATCCGCGCTCTGCTGGCCCGCGACAGGCCCACCGTGGGCACATGGCTGCAACTGCCCTCACCGGACGTGGCCGAGCTCATGGCCCGCGCCGGGTACGACTGGGTGGCTGTGGATATGGAGCATGGCTCCTTCGGCCGCACCGGTCTGCCGGATATTTTTCGGGCCATTGAATGCGGCGGGGCCGCGCCCTTTGCCCGTCTGCCCGAAGCGGGCAAGACGCAGATCAAATCCGCGCTGGAAGCCGGGGCGCAGGGGCTGATTTTTCCCATGATTGAAAGCCGCGAACAGCTCGACAAGGCCATTGACTGGGCCGTGTATCCCGGCCAGGACACATGGCGCGCGCCGGGTGAAACGGCGGCGGAATATCGGGGCGTGGGTTACTGCCGGGCCAATGTTTTCGGCAAAAACTTCGAGGAGTACCGGCAAAAACGCGCCCCCGAGCTTTTTCTGGCGGCCCAGATAGAGCACATCCGGGCCGTGGACAATCTGGACGCCATCCTGAGCCATCCCCGTCTGGACGCCATTATGGTCGGGCCTTATGATCTTTCGGGCAGCATGGGCCTGACCGCGCAATTTGAGCACCCAGACTTCAAGGCGGCCATGTCGCGTATTCAGGCGGCCTGCCGAAAGCACGGGGCGCGCATGGGCCTGCATATCGTGCAGCCCGACCCGGCGGAGCTGGCCCGGCAGGCGGCGGCGGGCTGCCGCTTCATCGCCTATGGCATTGACTCGGTATTTTTATGGCAAGGGGCCCAGCGCCCTGGTGTGGAGAACCGGCAGTGAAGATTACTGTTTTCGGCGGTTCCGGCTTTCTGGGCTCGCATATCTGCGACAAGCTCTCCGAGGCCGGACACGCGGTGACTATTGTGGACCTGCATCCCTCGCCCTGGCTGCGACCGGATCAGAATATGCTCACGGGCGACATTCTGAACGAGGAAACCGTGCGCAAAGGCGTGGAAGGCGCGGACATGGTCTTCAACTACGCGGGCATCGCGGACATTGGCGAGGCCAATAACCGGCCCGTGGACACGGCGCGCATCAATGTTCTGGGCAATGTGATGATTCTCGAAGCCTGCCGGAGAGAGCGGGTCAGGCGTTATGTTTTCGCCTCGTCCCTGTATGTCTACGGCAAGTCCGGCGGTTTTTACCGTTGCAGCAAGCAGGCCTGCGAGATTTATATCGAAAACTATCAGGCCATGCACAATCTGCCGTATACCATATTGCGCTACGGTTCGCTCTATGGCCCGCGCGCGGACAAGCGCAACGCCATTGAGCGCTTTGTCAGCGAGGCGTTGACCACGGGCGTGATCACCTATTACGGCGCGCCCACGGCCCTGCGGGAATACGTGCATGTGGACGACGCCTCCACGGCCACTCTGGCGGTGCTGGAGCCGGAGTTCGAGAATCAGAACATCATCATTTCCGGCAACCAGCCCATGCGGGTGGGGGATTTGTTCAAGATGATCGGCGAAATGCTCGGCAAGGAGCTGGCCATTAATTACCAGAACGATCCCAACAGCGGCCATTACCAGATCACGCCCTACGCCTTTATGCCCAAGATGGGCCGCAAGCTGGTGCCGCCGCTTACCGTGGACCTGGGGCAGGGCATACTGCGGGTTATGGAAGAAGAGCACAAGGCCCTGCACCCGGAGTTGCAGACCGAAGGGGGCTATCTGGTCCCGACTGATGACTAGCGCCGCGCCGGGTCGTTCCTCCCGCCTGGTGGCCCTGGGCGTCACCGGCGGCTGGGCCTTCGCGGCGGGCACGCTGCTGTCGGCCCTGCGACGACACAACCCGGGACTGGACGCGGATATCCTTGTGTTTCACGACGAGGCCCTGCTGGAAGGTCTGGGGGCGCGTTGCGAGCCTTTCGCCGTGACCTGTGACGGCCTGCGCCCCGAGGCGGCGCGACGTTTTTCGCCGCTCTGCCTGGCCAAGTTCGCCTGTTTTCGGCTGCTGGCCGACTATGAAAGCGTGCTCTGGCTGGATTCGGATCTGCTGATCCAGGACAGCCTGGAGGACATCTGGCGTTGCGGCCCCCTGGCCCTGGCCGTGGAGGACCCGGAATTTGCCGGCGAAGGCCACACCAGCCCGGCCCGCGTCAACTGGCATGGGGATGTGCCCGGTCTGGACGGGGACGCGCCCAATCTGAACTCCGGGGTCATTGTCTGGCGGCGCGATCTGCGTGACCCCGAGGCGCTGGAGCGGCGCTGCCTGGATTTTTTGCGGGAGCACGGCCCCCGGCTGCGCTATCCGGATCAGGCGGCCCTCAACGCCCTGGCCCAATGGATGCGCGTCGAGCGGCCCGGCGAACTGGCCGAGCTGCCGTTGCGTTTCAACTGCCATCCGCGCAATCCGGCGGCCGTATATGCGCCGGTGGTGCATGCCTTCGGCGCGTACAAGCTCTGGAACGACGGGCTTACCGCCGCCTGCTTTCCCGAATGGCAGCGAGACTATGCTCGCTGGCTGCGCCGGGGCGGCAGCCCCTATGCCGGGCCGGTGGAAAACGCGGCCTACGGCGAGAACGGGGCCTTCTATCTTTTGCGCGGGTTCTTTGATACCATCAGCAGGAGCGAGCGGGCCCTGAACGCGCTGCAAGAGCGGCTGGCCGCGGAAAGCGCCATGCGGGAAAAACTGGAAGCCCTGCTGAAGCGCGTGCGTTCGAGCGCGTAGCGTTTTTTATCTTCCAGGGGTAATTTCAGTAGAAATTGCTTGCGCAGTCGGGCGAAAGGAGAGCGTTCCCGCCCTCTTCATCCGTAACTGGCGTCGCCCGAACGGTTGAAGGCGTCGCCGGAGCGGGCGTTGCGCGCTTGCGGCACAGACCTCCGACGGCGTGAAACCTGCCGGTTGGAACATTGTGTTCCGGCCGTCTGTACTCTATAAAGGCAATCTGCTCCAAGGAGAGGAAATATGAACATCATCGCCATCATCCCGGCGCGCATGGGTTCCAGCCGCTATCCGGGCAAGCCGCTGGCCCTGATTCACAATGTGCCCATGGTGGGGCACGTGGCCTTTCGCACGGCCATGAGCGCGGCGCTGTCCGACACCTATGTGGCCACCTGCGACGGCATTATTGAGGATTACTGCAAAAACGCGGGCCTCAAGTGCGTGATGACCGGCGACCATCATGTGCGTTGCTCCACGCGCACGGCCGAGGCTCTGCTCAAAATTGAGGCCGCCACGGGCAAAAAGGCCGACATTGTGGTCATGGTGCAGGGCGACGAGCCCATGGTCCGGCCAGAGATGATCGACGCCGCCGTGCGGCCCATGCTGGACGACCCGTCCATCAACGTGGTCAACCTCATGGCCGACATGGACACCCTGGAGGAATTTGAAGACCCCAACGAAGTCAAGGTGGTGGTGGACCGCTTTGACAACGCCCTGTATTTCTCGCGCGAGCCTATTCCTTCCCGTAAAAAGGGGGCGGACAAGGTGCCCATGCGCAAGCAGGTCTGCATCATCCCCTTCCGGCGCGATTATCTGCTCCGTTTCAATGAAATGGAGGAAAGCCCGCTGGAGATATATGAATCCGTGGACATGATGCGCATTCTGGAATACGGCGAAAAAGTCCGCATGGTGCCCACAGACTGCCGCACCTGGAGCGTGGACACGCCCGAGGATCTGGCGCGGGTGACCCGGCTTATGGAAGGCGATGCTCTGATGAAGGTCTACAGCAAGTAAATGGGCAGTCCGCTTCGCCCCGCCGGCGCGCCTTCCGCATGCTCCCGCCTGGGCGCGGCGCTGGAGGAATTGTGGATTTCGCTTTTCGCCTGGCTGCCCACGCCGCTGGGCGTGGCGCTGCGGCTGCTGGCCTGGCGCTGGCTGTTCGCGGCCTGCGGCTCGGTGCGCTTTGGCACGGGGCTTACACTGTCCGCGTGCCGCAATATGCGCCTGGGCAATGGCGTGCGCCTGGGCCGGGGCTGTTTTGTGACCGCCGGGGGCGGCAGCCTGATTCTGGGCGACAATGTGGCCGTGTCGCCCTGCGCGCATCTGGGGGCCGACGGCGGTCGCATCGAGATAGGCGCGCACGCCGCCATCGGGCCGGGCACGGTGATCCGCGCGGCCAACCACCGCTTTGAGCGACAGGATTTGCCCATCATGCGCCAGGGCCATCAGCCGGGTGAAGTGCTTATTGAGGATGATGTCTGGATCGGGGCCAACTGCGTCATTACGCCCAATGTGCGCATCGGACGCGGGGCGGTGGTGGGCGCGGGCGCGGTGGTCACGCGCAATGTGGCTCCCTTTTCCATTGTGGGCGGGGTGCCGGCCAGAGAGATCGGCCGCCGCGCATAGGGTCTGTTGCCACAGGGAACATATATGTCGTTACAATGCCTGGTTTTTGACTGCGATGGCGTGATTCTGGACAGCGTGCCGGTCAAGACGCGGGCTTTCGCCCGTCTGGCGGAACCGTTCGGCCCGGAAGCGCGGGATCGTTTCGTCATGTACCATACGGCGCATGGCGGGGTCAGCCGCTACAAGAAGTTTGAATGGTTCTTCCGCGAAGTGCTGAACCGCGAGATCAGCGAAGAAGAGTCCGCCCGGTGGGGTCGCCTTTTCGCGCAATACGCGCTGGATGAGGTGCGCCGCTGCCCGCTGATTCCCGGCGTGTCGGAGGTGCTGAAAACCTGGAGCGGTCGCCTGCCGCTCTATGTCTGCTCCGGCGCGCCGGAAGAGGAATTGCGTCTGGTGCTGCGCGAGCGGCGACTGGAAGCGTATTTTACCGGCATACATGGCTCGCCCCCGGCCAAGGCCCAGGTGCTTGAACGCATCATGCGCGACGCCGGGGTGGAGGCTGAAAACGCCCTGATGGTGGGCGATGCCGTGACGGACCGCGATGCGGCGGAACATGTGGGTGCCCTGTTTTACGGGGTGGGGCAGGAGCTCAAGGGCGGGCCCTTTCCCTGGGGGGCGGATTTGACCGGACTCAACGACTGGATTCGGGCCAGAGTCTGACGCGCTTCCCCACGCATATTCCCTTCTCCCGCCGGGCAAAGCCGCCTGTGGGAGACGACCTTCTTTTCTGCCATGAAAAAAGCTCTTTTTTTGCTTTTTTGTCTCTGGCTGGCCCTGATGCTGACGGCCTGCGGTTCCGACGACAGGGATGCGCCCGAAAAAAGCGCCGGCGAGAGCATGGGCGCGGCCCCGGCCACGGCGCAACCCGCATCGCCGTCTTCCGCTCCCGGCGAGGTGGAGACGGCGTCCGCCGTTGCAGACGCTCTCCCCCCGCCTCCGGTCACGCCCGAAGAAAAGGCCCGGGCCGACAGGGTGGTGGATTTTTACAATACCGCCGCCGCAAGCCTGTCTGACGGCTGGTACGCTCTGCCCGACGCTCTGCTGAATAATGCGCGCGCCTATCTGGAAGACTGGCGGCTGGCGTCCCGGCCCGCCGCGCGCGGCACGCGCGGGGAGGCGGCGCGCGCTCTTGCGCCCGCCACAGGGCTTTTCACCGCGGAGGAGGAAGCGCGGCTGGCCCAGCGGGTGCGGGAGATGGATAAGGCTCTGGACGCCATGCTGGCGGACTACAGGGCTCTGAGCCGCTATGTGAAGGACGACAGCATTATGGATGACGGACTTCTGGGCAAAAAACTGACGGAAAGCCTGGCCGCGTCCCATGCCGTGTTCATGACCGCCCGCGGCGCTTATCTGGATATTGTGGAGGCGCGCGCCGCGCGGGCCGAGGATGTGTTGTTGCGCGACCATCCTCTTCAGCGCCAGATTGCGGCGGCGGAAAAGATTTTTTCTCTTTTCCGCAAGGCCGCCGGTTTGCTGGGGCCGGAAAAACCTGACAGGGAAGCCCTGGAAACATTGCGGCGGGAGTTGGAATCTGTCCTCGCCAGGGCCGGGCGGCCGCCTTTTCCGGCGTCGCCGGAGCTGGAGCGAAGCTACCGCGCCTTTCTCAAGGAAGCGGCCCTGTTTCCACAGGGCCTTGCGCGTGGCCTTGCGGAAGGTTTTTACAGCCCGCTCCGGCGTAAGCTGAACGGCATTGCCGCGCGCAGCCGCAATGCCTACAATGGTTTTGCGCGGGCGGCCAATGGGTCATGAGACGGCTTTGCGCCGCGTTTGGTTCCGGCAAGAGTCAGTTTGTTGACGATTGCCGGCATTTTTTATTTAATATACTGATATTGATAGTAAAAACAGCATTGGCAAGCCCTTTGCAAAAGCAGAGGCGGAAGTTGTTCATGACCGCTTCAGAGCAATGGCCCTTGAAAAGGGCGTTCACGCCGGCGTCCGCAAGAGCGGCCGCCCGCGCCGGAAGCCAGGCGGAAAAACCGCGTTTTTCCGCGCGACGAAGGCCGCGCAAGCATTGAAACGCTCTCTGTTTCAATCGGAAAACGCTCTGGGGCGTGACAGGTTCATCCGCGCCAAGCGCGCTAATTTCGCCGCCGGAGGTTCACCATGTTTTTTTTGCTGGGAGGCAATGACAAAAAAGTCCGCAAGTCTGAAAAACGGACGCGGATGTCCGATAGCACCGCCTGCGTGCGTGATATCTTTCTGGCCGGGCGCTTTCCCGTGGTGACCACCCATCAGGTGGAGGGACGCCGCATCGCCAAGGTGCTGGGCCTGGTCTGCTGTCGCGGCTATGATTCGGACGAGGCCTTCTTCGGCATGGCGGGCCGCGCCATGAACAAGGGGGCACAGGCTATTGTGGGCTACAGCGAAAACGTGGCCTTTCATCCCGACGGCAGCAAATATTTCTCCTGCTTCGGCACGGCCGTCATGTTTGAATACGACCCGGCGGACCCCGACGCCCTGCCGCTGATGCTTCAGCAGAAATTCAAAGAACGGGAACAGCCCAACAGCGACATGATCTGAGCGCTGACCCGGCAAAAAACGCAAAAGCCGCCGTTACCGGCGGTTTTCGCGTTTCAGGGCGGGTTGAGCGGCCCGCTCAGGGGTATTCCACGCGAACCAGCGCCAGGCCCCCGGCCGGAGCCGTGACCGAGGGCAGGGCCTGGCGGTCGCGGGCCGCCAGCAGGGCCGGGATGCTTTCGGGGAGGATTTTGCGCTGCCCGCAGGCCGCCAGCAGGCCGGCCATATTGCGCACCATCTGCTTGAGAAAACCGTTGGCCGTGACGGTCAGGCGCAGCAGGGGCATGTGCGGGGG
Source organism: Desulfovibrio sp. SGI.169 (assembly GCF_050313595.1). Lineage (NCBI taxonomy): Bacteria > Pseudomonadati > Thermodesulfobacteriota > Desulfovibrionia > Desulfovibrionales > Desulfovibrionaceae > Desulfovibrio > Desulfovibrio sp. SGI.169. The sequence continues at coordinate 10,724 of NZ_JBNPLS010000016.1, forward strand.
ATAAAATTCGCGGGGCGGTAAAACGTCCAGCGTGGCGGCGACGACGCGTCGCGTCGTGCTTTCCATGTCAGTGCCCGCGTTCTGCAGCCCGGCAAAGTCCTGTTCGCCCAGCAGGTGGGGCAGGGCGGCGCGCATGGCCCGCACATCCAGCGGGCCGCAGTTCCAGACAAAAGGATGCAGTTGCGGCGGCGTAAAGGCGCGTTCCTGCCAGAACTGGTAGGCGTAGGTCTTGTGCAGGGCGTCCTTGCGGGCGTGAAAGCCGGGCGGCGCGGGATCGGCCGCCAGCACGCGGATTGCGGGCGGCAGCAGGGCGTTGAGGCTGCGTCGCCAGGGCCGGTCGGCCCTGGCGTCAGGCACGTCGCAGTGGGCCACCTGGCCGTGGGCGTGCACGCCCGCATCAGTGCGGCCCGAACCATGCACCCGCACAGGCGCGCCGGCCAGCACGCGCAAAGCGGCCTCCAGCTCGCCCTGAATGGTGGGCGGCGGCGAGGGCTTTTCCTGTATCTGCCAGCCGCTGTAGCCGGCGCCCACATAGGCCAGCAACAATTTCAGACGCATCAGTCGGGCAGCCTCATACGGGTGATCAGCTCGGTGAATTTGGCGGTCTTGGCCGGATTGGTGTATGTCAGAATTTCGCCGGACTGTTTGGGGGCCATGCCCGACAAAATACGGATGGCTACCCGCTCGTCCATGTTCTCCAGGGCTTTTGCCGCCGTGCGGGGCTTCATGTTGGCGTACATCTGGATCAGACTGCGGATTTTCTTGTCCTCCAGGTCTTTGGCTTCACGGATCATGTCTTTCATTTTCCGTTCGGCGTCCTGCAGGTCTTTCAGGCGTTGGTCCATCTGCTGGCGCAGCATAAGAATATCCTGCTGCTGGCGGGCCAGTTCCTGCGCCTTGTTGTTGGGGTCGTCAGGCGGAATATTGGCCGTTACTCTGGGCGCGGGCGCTGGCATGGCGGCCTGTCCGCGTTGCGGCAGGGAGGGCGTGGCCGAGGAAGCCCCGACGCCGCGCGGGGGCAGGGGCGCGCCGTCAGCGCCCTGGCCGCGCGGAATATTGGCCGGAATGTCCGGCGCGCCCGGCATGCTCGTGGGAGCCTGCTGTTCCGCCGGGGTAAAGGGCGACACGCTGGGCGGCGTCTGGGGCACGGGCATGTCCAGCGCGGCGGCATGCGCGGCCTGAACGCTGCCCAGCCCCGGAATGGGCAGATTTTTCAGACCCAGCATATCCAGCAATCCATCGTCGTGATCCGCGCGGCGAACCGCGGAAGCGGCCAGCAGGGGCGCGGCGCTTGCGTCCGGGGCCGGAGTTCCGGCTTCTGCCGCAGGCGCGCCCAATGGCGCGGGAGCGGGCAGGGCCGGCGGGCTGAATACGGCGGCGCGCCCGCCCGGGAGCGGGGGCGCGGGAAGAGCGGCTTCCGTTCCGTCCCGCGCCTGGCGGCGGGGTTTTGCGGCCGCTGCCAGTTGCGCGGCCGCCGCGCCCTGGGGCGCATCGTCGGAAGGCAAAGTGGCCGCGGCATCTCGCTGAAGGTTTTTGCCGGAAGGATTTTCTTCAGAGGAGGCGCTGTTTGCGGGCGCGCGCGCCACCGAGAGAGAGGCGGGCTCGCCGGAGGCTTCGCGCGCATCCTGTTGCGCCATGTCGCGCGAAGCCCCGTCAGGCCGGCCCGGCGTAGGCATGTCCAGCATGAGCATGCCCAGCATGGCAAGTTTGATGAAGCACAATACCGCCAGCCAGCGGAAGAGCCTAGAAAGACGGAGCCTTGTAGCGGAGTGTCGCGATTTCGTCATTGAAGCGTTGCTCCTTCAACTGTTCTTCGCGGGCATAGTGGCGTTTCTGCCGTTCCCTGAGTTTGTCCAGCAGTTTTTTATCCATAGCCCGGGCCGCCAGCAGGTTTCTGGCTTCCTCAACCATCTGGGCCAGCATGCGCACTTGCAGGGAAGCGGCGCTCACGTCGCCGCGCAAGCCTTTGGCATACCGCTCCAGCAGCCAGCGTTCGGCGGCGTCCATCAAGGCTTCGTCACAGAGGCGATCCTGGGCATGGCGCAATGCGACCTGAAGCTGCTCCAGCTGCTCCCGGGCCTCCTGATGGCGGCGCTGCGCCGTGGCCAGGCGCGCCTTGGCCTCTTCCTCCAGTTGCTCCCTGTAGTCGAGCACTTTCTGCATCTTGAAGCGAAAAGGCATGCAAGCTCCGCCTTGTTTTTGACGCCTGTTCTGAATCGTCAGGGGAAGTGCAATCTGCGGGCCAAAAGCCTGATGGTTCTGGCCCGGCCCGCCTCGCCTCAGAACTTTGCCCCCGAAGAGATCGGGAAAGCGCCCCCCCCCGCGTGCTCCGCTCAGACGTTCAGGGCCGCCGCGTGGTTCACCGGCCCGCAGCCCTTGCCGGGGCTGTAGCTTTTGCGCAAGGCGAGGTTGAGAAATTCCTGCGCCTTGGTCACGGCTGTCTGAAGGGGCAGCCCTTTGCCCAGACCCGTGGCGATGGCCGCCGAAAGGGTGCAGCCCGTGCCGTGATTGTTTGCCGTTTCCACCTTGGCCTGGGGCAGCGCCCTGGGGGCCTGGCCGGGCAGGCAGAGGCAGTCGGTGACCACAATGGAACTCTCCATATGCCCGCCCTTGATAAGCACGGCTTTGGCGCCCATGCCGAGCAGTTTTTCGCCGGCCGCGAAAGCGTCTTCCACGCTGGTGATGTTCAGGCCGGTCAGCATTTCGGCTTCCGGCCGGTTGGGCGTGAGCAGGTCGCAGCCGGGCAGGATTTCCTCTTTCAGCGCCGTCACCGCGTCTTCCTGCAACAGGCGGCTTCCGCTCTGGCTGACGGACACGGGATCCGCCACCAGAGGGAATTCGCGCTGGCGCAGTATGGGGCTGACCGCGCGGATGATGTCGGCGGAAAAGAGCATGCCGGTTTTGGCCGCGGCCACGGGAAAGCCCTCCAGGACGGTTTTCAGCTCCAGAGCCACAAAGTCGGGGTCCGGCGCGTGGATGCCCGTGACGCCCTGACCATTCTGGGCCGTCAGCGCGGTGATGACGCTCATGCCGTAGCCGCCCAGGGCCATGATGGTTTTCAGATCGGCCTGAATGCCCGCGCCTCCGCCGGAGTCGGAACCGGCAATGCTCAGAATGTTGGGGGGGGTCGGCATATGCGCTCCGTCACAGTTTGCTGCGGTTGAGAAAAGGAAGGGCAGAGCCGTGAGGCTCTGCCCGGAATGTTGCGACATTTTGTCCGGCGTCACTCTTATAGCCCGTGCCGGACGGACGCGCAAGGCGCGCCGGCGCTAGACGTTTTCAGGCGCTCCGGCCACGGGGCGGCGCCCCAGGGCCATAAAGGCCGCAAAGGCCACAACGGCGGCGACCACGCCGATGATGTTGGAGACGCTGATGCCCATGCCGAAGCCCATGGAGGGCTCGTAGCAGATATACGAGACGCAGACCGCTGTCATAAAGACGGCGGGCAGGGTGCATATCCAGTGGAAGCGGTCTCTGCGGATCAGATAGGCCGCCCCGGCCCAGAGCACGATGGTCGCCAGGGACTGGTTGGCCCAGCCGAAGTAGCGCCAGATGATGTTGAAGTCCACCTGCGAAAGAATCACGCCAATGACGAACATGGGCACGGCAATGAGCAGACGCGGGGAAACGGCCTTCTGGGAATAGTTGAAGGTTTCGGCGATAGTCAGGCGCGCGGCGCGAAAAGCCGTGTCGCCCGACGTGATGGGCAGCACCACCACGCCCAGAATGGCCAGCACGCCGCCCACGGCGCCCATCAGGGCAAGGGAGGATTCCGTCACCACATTGCCCGGGCCGCCGGCGGCCAGAGCCGCGGCCAGCGCGTCGGGGCCGTGATAGAAGCTCATGCCCACAGTGGCCCAGACCAAGCCGATGAAGCCCTCGGCCACCATGCTGCCGTAAAAGACGGGCTTGCCCAGCTTTTCATTGGCCATGCAGCGGGCCATGAGCGGAGACTGGGTGGCGTGAAAGCCCGACAGAGCGCCGCAGGCAATGGTGATGAACACCAGCGGGAAGATGGGCAGCCCCTTGGGATTCTGGTTGGTCCACTGGGCGGAGTTGTAAAATTCCGTGCCGCTGACGAACATCATCACGGTGATGCCCACGGCCATAAAGATCAGAATGGTGCCGAAAATGGGGTAAAAGCGGCCGATGATCTTGTCGATGGGCATGATGGTGGCCAGGAAGTAATAAGCGAAAATCACGCAGACCCAGAAGGTCAGGTTCATCCAGGAGGGCGTCAGCTTGGCCAGCAGCGCGGCCGGGGCGGCCACGAAAACCACGCCCACCAGAACGAGCAGCACCACGGCGAAGACGCGCATGATCTGTTTGGCGGCGTTGCCCAGATTGTAGCCTACGAAAGTGGGCACATTGGCCCCGCCGTAACGAATGGAAAGCATGCCCGCCATGTAGTCATGCACAGCGCCCGCGAAGATGGTGCCGATCACGATCCAGACCAGAGCGGATGGCCCCCACAGCGCGCCCAGAATGGGGCCGAACACCGGGCCCACGCCCGCGATGTTCAGCAACTGAACCAGCCAGACTTTCCAGACCGGCATTTCCACATAGTCCACTCCGTCGGCATGGGTGTGGGCTGGCGTGGCGCGGTTGGGCTGCACGCCGAAAACCTTGGCGACGACGCTCCCGTAAATGATATAGCCGACAATCAACGCGGCCACGGACAAGAGAAAATAAACGGAGTTCGGCATAGTTCTCCCTGTATGTAAAAGTGACTGAAGCACTTAAAAATCCGTGCTTCCACTGCACGGATTTGCGGACTCGCGACATGTTGCAAGTAAATCATAAGGCGCTTTGGCGTCAATATAAAATCGCCATTAGGGAAAAAAGAAAACCTTTGCCCGGCGGACTATCCGGGGATGGGGCGCGCCTCTCGCGCCCTGAGGAGGACCGGCCAGGGGGAGCCCGCACTGCGCGCGACGGCAATATCCGTTGGCGCATATTCAGGGCAACTCCCATGACTGCCGCAAGGCGGGAGCTGCCCGCGCGGAAAGAACGCGCTTTTCGCGGCAGGCGGCGTGCCGGCCGATTCCGGCAAGTTCGCCGCGCCCGCGCCTGGAGGCGTTTCAAGACAAAGTCTGGAAAAAGTATTCACACCCGAAAAAAGCAATGATATCGTGCCGCAGGCGAAAAGCACCGCCGGCAACGGCGGGACAAGCCCGAGGAGAGCCGCATGAAACTGGAAAAGAAAAAGCCTGAAGTGCCTGACGTCATGAACCTCCCCAAGCCCCGGCCCGACAAGGGCGGCGGGCGCAAGGCCGGAGTGCTGGCCCTGGCGGCGGCGCTGGCGGTGGGCGGCGCGGCCTTCTGGCTGACCCGCGAGCCGTCTGTCCGTAATTTGTGGAGGGAGCAGGCCGCCGGCGTTATTGACAACGCCACCAGCGGCACGCCGCTGGCCGGCGTGGGCGATCTGCTGCGCGAGGGGCCTCCGCCCCCGCCGCCTTCGGTGACCAGCCCGAGCACCGCGCCGGGCACGCTGGCCGGTCAGAATGTCCAGGGCACGGTGGGCGCGCCGGTGGATACCAGCCTGCCGCCGGGGCAGAGCGGCCTTGCGGACGGCACGGGTCTGCCCGGTCAGGCCGGGCAGGAGGGCGTGGCCTCCAGAGTAACGGCAGACAGCCGGTTGCGCCCGGATTTTGTGGAAGACCTGGCCGCCTATCTGGTTTCGCGCTACAGGCCCGGCCCGCGCGGCGGTTCGCTGAACGTCAGCGTGCAGGGCGTCAATCAGCGCTATGGCGTCAAGATGGCCGGCGAGGCTGGGGGGGGGCGCGCGGGCCTGTTGCGTTATGTTTTTCATCCCACCATGCTCCAGAGCCTGTATGCGCTCTATGTGGATCGCTTCATGGCGGCGCTGGATCGCGAGGCGACGGCCAAATCCCTGTCGGCGGAGCAGAACCGGCAGATGCACATGGCTCTTGCGGGCCGCTTCGTGACGCTGGCGGGGGCGCTGGAAGGCGTGGCCTCGACGCCTGACATGAGGAAACGGATCAAGGGGCTGGAGCAGATTTCCCAGAATGCGCTGGATATCAACGCCCGGATGACCACCGCGGTTTTTGACCTGGATCAGTTGCGCGAAAACAGCGCCTCTCAGTCCGAAATCACCGCGACGCAGTTGCGTGTGGACGGCTTGAGCGCCCGTTACCGGCGGGCGCTGGAAGAACGCGGGGCGGCGCAACGCGCTTTGGTGGCGGCTGTCCGCAAGGGCGGCGGCCAGGCTTTGGACGACGATTCTCTGCTGTTTGTGGCCTATTGGGTGGACAGGCGCATGCAGGAAGGGCCACAGGCCGCGGCTTCCGTGCAAAGCGCCGCCAGCGTGCTGCGTGATCTGGCCCGGCGTTGCGCCCAGGCCGGAGCGGGCATGGCCGGTCAGCCCGCGTCCGCGCAGCCTCTGGCTGTGCCGACGCCCGCTCAGGCGGGCGGTCAGGGCCGGTGAGCGCGCCTCTGGTTTTCTTTGTGGGCGGCACGCGCAGCGGCAAGAGCGCGCTGGCCCAGCGGTGGGCCGAGGCTCAGGCCCCGCGGCGGCTTTTTCTGGCTACCTGCCGGGTGGAGGATGATGCTGAAATGGCCGCGCGCGTGGCCCGGCATCAGGCCGGACGCGGCGCGGGCTGGCTGTGCGTGGAAGAACCCCTGAACCCGTTGGCCGCGCTGAAAAACTTTTGGGCCGGAACCGCCGGTGGCGACGGCGGGGCGGCAGGCGTGGCCCTGCTGGACTGCGTCAGCCTTTGGGTCGCCAACCTGCTGGCCGCCGGGCTGACGGCCGACGCGATTCAGGAGCGGGCGGCGGGCCTGGCCGCCGGTCTGGCGGATGCGCGTTGCGGGCGCGCCCTCCCGGCGGCGCTGGTCAGCGCTGAAACAGGGCTGGGCATCGCGCCCGCCACACCATTGGGGCGCGTCTATCGGGATGCGCTGGGGCTGGTCAATCAGACGCTGGCGGCCGTCTGCACCCATGTGGTTTTTGTCAGTTGCGGCCTGCCGCTGGCGCTTAAAGGGCCGCTGCCGGAGGGGCTATGAGTTGTGTCGGGCCATGTCTCAGCAGGGCCGCGCTGTGGCGCGCGCTTTCGCTTCTGGTGTTTCTTGCCTTGCTGTCGGTCGCGTCTGTCCGCGCCGCTGATCCGCGTCAGTGCGTGGCCGATGCGGGCCGGGCCATTGACGCGGCGGACGCCGCCGCCTTTGAACGCCTCGTGGATGTGGATGCCATTCTGGATGAGGCCCTGACGCTGTTTTTGCGCGATGCGCAAAAACCGGAGATTGCCGGCCAGTTGCCGCCCCTGCTGGCTGTCATGTTTTCGCAGGCGGCCTCGGGCGACTCTGGCGGCAATAATCTGCGCACGCTGCTGTTCAGTGAGGCCCGCGCCTTTGTGATCAACGGCGTGTCTTCAGGGGCTTTTGCCGGGCGCGCGCCCAGCGGCGGCGCTCAGGGCCTGCTGGCCCCGCTGTTTGCGGACGCGTCCACAGGCCGCAAGGAAATCCGGCGGATCGGTCAGGCCAGGCCAGACAATCAGGGCTGGCTGGTGCCCTTTGTCGTGCATGACGCGGGCAACGACGAAAGCTATGAGGTGCTTGGCCGGGTCAGCCCGACGGAAAACGGCTTTCGCCTGACCTCGGTGGAAAATCTGGAGGCCCTGCTGGCCCGCCTGCGCGCGGAAAACCTGAATGCCGGGCAATAGCGGCGCGCTTTTCTCGCCGGGCTTCGTCCCCTCCCGTTCTGGCGGTTTTCGCGGCCTTTTTTCGGCGCGCTTCAGCGTGAACGCGTTTTCTCCCGTCGCAGCATCCGTACCCTGTCGATTACCATGCAGCCGCCGCAAATGAGCACGCTGACGGCGGTGGCGGTGAACACGCCGCGATAACCGTAACCCGCATGGATAACCAGGCCGCCCAGCAGGGGGCCCAGCATGGCGCTGGAGTCAAAAGTGGCCATCATCACATTGGAGTTGATGGAGCGGGTGCTCGGCGTGGAGCGGTCGTACACGGCGGCGGCCAGCAGGGGATAAAGCAGGCCCAGCCCCAGGCCGTAGATGCAGGTCAGGGGAATGAACGCCCAGAGCGGCCCCCAGGCCAGGCCCAGCATGCAGCAGGCCAGCACCGCGCAACAGAGCGTCGTCACCCGATAGCGGGGCAGGGTGTCCAGCCGGTGGCTGCCGAACAGCCGAACCAGAATAATGGTCATTGTATAGGTGGAGAAAAACCAGGCGGGTTGCGCCCCGGTCACCGCGCAAAGACCTTTCATGAAAAAAATGGCCAGCACGGTCATGATGCTGAAGCTCAGGCAGGCCATATAGACAAAAAACAGCCCCGAGTGGCTTACGGCCTGCCACAGGGCGCGGCCCGAAAGGCTGTTCGCGCCCTGTGCGGGCATTTCCGGCCTTCGCAAGCGCGGGGCCAGGGGAATCAGCATGGCCAGCGCGGGCAGACCCAGCGCGGCCGTGAGGGCGAACAAGCGGGGCTCGCCGCCCAGAACGGGCAAAAGGCGCTCGGCCAGAGCCGGAATGATCGAATAGGGCAGCAGCATGGTCAGGGAGAAGAGGGCGAAGCCTCTGGCGCTCTGCCCCCTGGGAATGCAGCTGACCAGCACAGCCACCGTGCAGCTGGAATAGACGGCCAGGGCGACGCCCTGAATGATGCGCAACAGCCAGATGGCGCCGATGGCGTGCTCTCCCCGGACATACGGATAGGCCAGCATGACGCAGCTGGAAACTATGATGGAAACCAGCATGGCCGGCAGCTTGCCGCGCTTGAGCAGCAGCACGCTGGCCAGGGGGCGGAAGAGCAGCACCATGGCGAAGAGGGATGACAGCAGCACGCCGCGCCAGTTGGGGCTGATGCCGAGCCCTTCCAGCCACTGCTCGAAGCAGTAGAACACGGCGATGTAGCTGTTGCTGAACATGGCCATGCAAAAAAGCAGAATAAAGTCGCGGCTCAGGAGCTTCCGCGGCGGCTCGGAGGGGGTGTCCCAGCGCATGGGCGGTTCCTGCGGTCCGGCAAAGGGGGGCATGGGGGCCTCATTGTTTTCCGGCGTGAAAGCCTTCGCTTTGGGGCAAATCAACCTGGACTTTGCAAAAGCCAAGGCTCAAAGGCGCGCGAGCGTTGGCGCGGCGGCGACTGCCAGCCCCCGCCGCCAGAAAATGGTCTAGTGGTATTCGCCGTTGAGGAATTTGGCGGCGTACCCCTGGACGGCTTCGTCACTAACCATGAGCATATCCATCTGGCGGGTCATGATCAGCAGGCGTCCCAGCTGATCCAGGCGTGAACACAGTTCAAGCCTAGGATATTTCTGGTAGCGCGCGCGTACTCTATCACCCGTGACCTCGACGGTAAAGCCGAGTTCCGTAAGAATCAGCCCGATGCAGCGCACCCGCCGCGCGCGCTGCTCGCTGCCCGCCGCGCCGCCCGCAAATTCAAAGCGGATGTAGTTTTTGCTCAGAGTATCGCCGCACCATGTATCCAGAATGGCGTAATGGTAGCCCACGCGCGAGGAAAAATTGAGGTAGCGGTCAGAAACGATGGCATAACTGCGGTCGCCGAAGCGCTGGCCGCCCTGCTGGTTGCCGCCGATCATGCTCTGGCTCATGACCGAGAGAAAACCGCGCATGTTCACCGGGCGTGGGCCCTTGGCCTGCACGTCGGGATTGAGCATGCCGTTGAGCACATGCCTGAAGGGCGCGCTGGTCACGTCTTCGGGCCTGGCTGTGGGGGCTTCGGGATGTTTCAGGCCGCCGCCCAGGTCAATGATGTAGAGATCCAGCGGCACGGGGCAGACCAGGCGGCTGGCCGCGCCGCCCGCCCCGCTTTCGGAAAGGCTGTCGGAGAGCAGAAACATCTCTGAATAGCTCAACTCGTGCGCATAACGCATGACATCGTGCAGGGATGTGCAGTTGGCCGGGCTGAACAGGGCTGAATGCGGGTCCACCAGATGCAGCGGCAGAATGTACGGGGCCACTCGCCGCAGCAGCACCAGGGCGGGCGTATTCACGCCGGGGCGCCGGCGGGCCAGGCGCAGGGCCAGCAGCTCAGGCGCCTCGCCGTCAAACACCCGGCCCGACAGGGCGTCCACCGTCACCACCTGGCCCGGCGTAAGCAGGCTGGTGGCCCCGGCCATATTCATCAGCGTGGGAACCCCGAATTCGCGACAGATGGACGCCATATGGCCGGTGAGGCTGCCGGTTTCAGCAATGATGGCCGCGGCACGCTGCATGGCGGTCATGGCATTGGGCGAGGAGTGCTGCATCAGCATGACCGCGCCTTCCGGGAAATGGGTCAGATCCTCATCTGGATGCACCAGCACCACCGGGCCGCAGCCCACGCCCTTGGCCGCCACATCCGCGCCGGACAGCAGGGGCCGCATGTGCTTCAGGGGCGGAACCGCGCTTTCTTCCGGCGTGCTGTCCAGGCCCATGGGCCTGGTCTGAAGCAGAACAATCTGATCATCCTCATCCACGGCCCATTCCAGGTCTTGCGGGTACTGGTAATGGCGCTCCAGTTCCAGGGCCATTTCCGCCAGCCGCCGCGCCTGCTCGTCGCTGAGGCAGGGCACCTCGCGCAGTTCCGCCGGCACGTCCACGAGCGCGCTTTCCACGCCCTTGCCGGTATGCGCGAGTTGCAGGCGGGTTTCCTTGCGGGCAATGGTTGCCTGGGTAATTTTGTGGGTGGCCCGCGAAACCAGCCACTGATCCGGCGTGCCCGAACCGTCCGCCACCATTTCCCCCAGCCCCCAGACTCCGTTGATCAGCACGCAGTTGGAGCGCAGGTCCACAGGATGGCGCGAAAAAGCCACGCCGGCGGCCTTGGCCCTGACCATCTCCAGACAGCAGAGGCCCATGCCCATGGCGTCCAGGGCGTAGCCGTGCGCGGCCCGATAGGTCAGGGCGCGTTCGGAAAAGAGGCTGGCCATCACCTTTTTGAAGGCCGTAAGCAAATCCTGCCGCCTGACGCCCAAAATGCTGCGGTACTGGCCCGCAAAGGACTGCACCCCGTCTTCGGCGATGGCGCTGGAACGCAGGGCCGCCACAATATCGCTTTCCGCGCCGAAAGCTTCATCCCAGGCGGCCAGCATGGGGCCGCTCACCATGTCGGGCATCGGGGCTTCCATGATGAGGCGCTGCACTTCGCGAGAGGCGGCGCTGATGGTGGAGGGTTTTTCGGCGTCCACCGAACGCAACTGGCCGTAAATCTGTCTGAACAGACCGCTGCTGCGCAGCAGAAAGAGCGCGCCGGCCTTGATGGTGATGGCGAAACCGCGCGGCACGGGCATGTCCAGCATGTTGCGCAATTCGCCCAGATTGGCGTTTTTGCCGCCCACGCTGTAGGCCATGCTGGCGTCCACCTCGCTGAGAGGCAGGGTCAGCGAGGTCACGTCGCCGCGCGTGTGCTGCTCCAGTTCGCGTTCAATGCGTGCGCCCAGAGCTTCCACCGCGGCGACAAGGGCCTTGTGGCGCTGGTTGGAGATATCGTTGAGGCAGGCCGCCATGCGTTCGCACTGAAGGACGGCGCGGCGCGCCTCCTTGCGCACCTGCATGGTTTCCATACTGCGGTCGCCGCGCTGGGCCGCGTTCAGGCCGGCCAGAATGCCGGCCAGATCGGCATTGGCCTGCAATAATTCCTTGAAGGAGGCGTAGCGACGGGTAAAGGCGGCCATAGCCTGCTCGCGACTGATGCGCGGCGCGAGGCCCAGCAGTTTTCGCAATGTCTGTACGGCATTCATCAGGCGCGTCCTTTGCCGGCCGGCGTCTGCCCGCCGGGCTGCACGATCACATAGCGCTGGGCCGGGCCGCGTCCTTCCTTGCGCATCAGGCCCAGCCGCACCATCTGCCGCAAATCGTATTGCGCCGTGCGCATGGAAATATCCTTGCCCGCCAGGTTCTGATATTCTTGGCGACTCACGCTGCCCAGGGCCGTCAGGCGCGGCAGCAGCTCTCGCTGGCGCTGGTTGAGCTGCCCCGGAGGCGAGGCGGACGACGCCGCATCCCTGTCCCGCGTTGAAAGCGGAGGCGGATGCGCCGTCGAATCCCGGCGCGCGCTCCGTTCCTCCGCGTGCGCTTTTGCCGGAGTTTCATTTTCCCACGAATGCTTGTCGCCCGGCGCGCTTTCCGCCTGCTGGCCGCCGGGGGCGAGCTGAATGTTCTCCGCCAGAATCAGATTGCCGTCGCAAAAGGTCAAGGCTCTGGTCAGGGTGTTTTTCAGTTCGCGCACATTGCCGGGCCAGTGGTGGCGCATGAGTTTTTCCAGCGCGCCGCGACTGATGCGGGGAATGGCGACGGGCATGCCCGGCTCGCCGGTGTTCACGGCCTCGCGCATGAAATGAACCGTCAGGGCAGGAATATCCTCTTTACGCTGCCGCAAGGGAGGTGTGCGGATGGTGATGACGGCCAGCCGGTAGTACAGGTCGTCGCGGAAGGAGCCATCCCGCCCGTCGCCCCGCAGTTCCGCGTTGGTGGCCGCGATGATTCGGGTGTCAAAAGGCACGTCGTGATCCGAACCTAGGGGGCGGATGCGCCGGGTGGAGAGCGCCCTCAACAGGGCCTGCTGAACTTTGGGGGCGGCATTGCCCACCTCGTCCAGCATCAGGGTGCCGCCTTCGGCGGCCAGAAAGGCCCCCTTGCGCGCCTGTCTGGCCTCGGTGAAGGCGCCCTTGACGTGGCCGAAAAGGGTATCCATGAGCAATGCCTCGTCCAGCGCGCCGCAATTGATGGTGATGAAAGGGCCGTCGGCGCGGGCGCTCAGACTGTGGATGGATTCGGACACCAGTTCCTTGCCGGTGCCTGTCTCGCCCACGATCAGCACATCGGCCAGCACCTGGGAAGCTTTCCGAATCTGCCCGTACAGCGCCTGCATGGGCAGAGAGGCTCCCACCAGGCCGCGGGCCGGCAGGTCGGCCGGATCGGGCAGATCCTCCACTGGCTCCTTCCGCCGTTGCGCGTTCCGTGCCGCCGCTTGGGATATCTGGTCGGCCCTGGCCGTGCGCAGCCGTTCCAGCAGCATGTCCACATTCTGTCTGATTTTTTCCAGTTCCAGCGGCAGCGGGGGCAGGTTCAGGGCCTCGGCGCTGCCGTCTTCATTGCGGCTGCGCAGCTCGCTGGAAAGCAAATTGAGGCTTCCGCCCATGTTGCGGGCGAGCCAGCAGAGACTCAGGCCCAGCAGAAGCAGCCCGCCCAGAAAACAGAAGGCATAAATGCTCAATAGCCGCATACCCGCATGTGTGGATGCGAAACTGCCGTCCAGCATGGCCAGCCCGCCGACCACCACGCGCGGGCCTTCAGGGTTGGGCATGAAGGTCACCGGCGCGTAGCTGACGCTTTCCACCTGCACCTGGCCGTTATTCCAGGCCGCACCGGCTTCTGAAAGCTGGAGCCGGCCTGGCCGCCCCGCCTGCACTTCGGCCACCATGCTCCAGTAATTGAGATGCTCCGGCCCGGGGCGGAAGGCCGCGCTGAAACCGGGGCGACCGAAATCGCCGCGAAAACCAGCCCGCACAGCGTCGGAACGCAGGCTTTTTTCACCGGAATTGTCGCCGGGAGGTTCAGACTGAAAGAGCATCCAGCCTTCCTGATCGAAAAAAAGACTGAGCGCCTGGGTTTTTTCCCCCGCGCTGATGGGCGCTTCCGGCGAGGAGTAGAGCGACATGGTGTCGCGCAGCGCGGTAAGATCCAGCGAAAGAATCAGGATGCCCTGAAAATTACCGGCCGCGTCATAAATGGGGGTGGAAAAGCGCAGTACATAAAAGGACAGGCTTTGCAGCGACTTGTCAATGGGCACCATGGAATAGACCACTTCCTGGGGCTGGCTTACATTCACATGGCCGGGCCGCTGGCCCGGACTGATGTTGTGAAAGGGGCCGGCCGGGGCGTCCAGCGCTATGCGGGGAGGCACGGAGATAATCTCGCCGCCGTAGCTCAAGAGAAGGTAGCGGCTTTCAGGGCTCAGGCCCATGAAGGCCACTTCGCGGTAGGGCAGACCGTCCGCGCGGGAGCGGAATCTGAGACGGCGCGCCATTTCCTGCCTGTCCATGGAGCCGGCGGCCAGAATCAGCAGCTGGTTGCGCGTTTCCACCAGAGTCTGCTCCAGCGCGAGGCTCATGGCCTGGGTTTGCAACTCTGCGTTGCGCGCTATTGCGCGATTGACGACGTTTGCGAGACTGCCGCCCGTCACGAAAAAAATCAGCGCGAGAACAGCCGCCAGCAGCGGCAGGCCCAGCAGCAACATGCGGCTTGTCAGGCTGCGATTTACAAAAAAGGAGGCGGTTTCCACCGAATTGCCGCCGACGAGGTAGCCGAAAAAGCGCATGTCCCTCCCCTTGATTGCGCAAAAAAGCGCAAGCCTTGATTCAGGTATAAAGAGTAAATATTTTTTTGACAAGAGTATAAAGGGTATCCTGTGAAATAATACGCAAAAAACCTTGAAATCACGCAGTGGCACGGCATTTGCTATTCTTTTCACAAATTGCAGCGGCATGTGGTTTGCCCGGCGGTTTGTCCGCCTGGAAAAGGAACAAAACAATGTGGAGGATGCCATGAAAAAAATGCGCAGTTTATGGAGCTGGCTCACAGGGTGCGCGCTGACGTTGCTCGTGTTTATGCCGTCAGTGGCTATGGCCGCCAAGAAAGCCGCCGCCAACGTCGTCATTGTGGCCGACACAAGACGGCTGGACGGCATTATGCTGTGGTGGGCGCAGATGTACAATGACAGCCATCTGTACTTCACCATTCTGACGATCATCATCATTCCCATCACCGGCTGTATTTTCGGCGTGCTGGCGGACATCGTCATGTCGCACATCGGCATTGACCTCAAACATCGCGAACTGGCCGAGCACTAGGCCGGAAAGGAGGCAGATATGGATTGGTTGTATGTCTTGATGCCCATTTCCGGCGTGACGATTTTCTGGCCCGGACTGATCATTCTCGGGCTGGGCGTCGGCATTATCGGCGGCTTCTTCGGTATGGGCGGCGCATGGATGGTGACCCCCGGCCTGAACATTCTGGGCTTTCCCATGGCTTTTGCCATCGGTACCGACGTGGCCCATATGGCCGGCAAATCCCTGATTTCCACCATGCGGCACGGCAAGTTCGGCAATGTGGACTACAAACTGGGCCTGACCATGCTGGCGGGCACCATCGTGGGCGTGGAAATAGGCGCCCAGATGATCATGTGGCTGGAGCGCATCGGTTCCGTGGACAAGGTTGTGCGCTGGCTGTATGTGGCGCTGCTGATCTCCATCGCCTGGATGGTCTTCCATGACGTGGCCCTGCGGCGCAGGAAGGAGCGCGAAGCCGCCGCCCGCGGCGAGCAGCTCGCCAAGGACGCCACCGGCATCGACTGGGCCTCCAAGCTGCATGCCATCAAAATTCCGCCCATGATGCACTTCCATGCCGCCGGCATCACCTGCTCGGCGTGGCTGCCCATCTTTGTGAGCCTGGCCACCGGCTGGCTGGCCGGCATTCTGGGCATCGGCGGCGGCCTGATCCGCATGCCCGCCCTGGTTTACCTGGTCGGCTGCCCCACCCATGTGGCCGTGGGCACTGACCTCTTTGAAGTGGCCATTTCGGGCCTGTACGGCGCGGCCTCCTATACCTTCAAGGGCCGCACCGAACTGGTCGCCGCGTTGATCATGCTCATCGGCGCTGCCGTGGGCGCGCAGATCGGCGCTGTGGCCACCAAGTACATCAAGGGTTACGGCATCCGCATCGCCTTCGGTCTGGCCGTCATCGGCTGTCTGTGCTCCGTTGTGCTCAAGCTGATCCAGCCGTACTTCCCCGCCCACAGCGGTTTCATCAATGGCGTGGCTACCGTGGTGGTGCTGGGCTTCGTGAGCGCCATCTCCATCTACATCACCATCCGCATGGTGCAGGGCGCCAAGGCGGAACTGGCCGCCAAGAAGCAACAGGCCGGCAGCTAGGAGGCAAAACATGAAAATACGTACTCTGTTGCTCATGCTGGTACTGGCCCTTTCCCTCGCCCTCGCGGCCTGCGATTTCGGCCAGGTGGAACAAGGACGCTGCGTGGCCTTTGATCCCGCCGGCAAAAGCGTGACCATTGTGCTGGACACCAATCACGATCAGCGCAACCCGCATTACAATGGCGGCGTCGCCACCTATCTGTTGCCCGCCGAACCCACTGAAATCGGCCCCCTGCCCATGCCTGGCGGTCGCGTGATGTTTGATCTGGAAAAGAGCACCGTCACCATCTATGTGCCTGAAAGCAAGTCGCTGGAAGTGCTGAATGTGGAATTTGTGAACAAGCAGATGAACATCAGACCCACGCACCCCATGGTGGCTGGCAAGAAGTTCCCTGTCATCGACATGGAAAAGCAGACCGTCACCGAATACTCCAGACGCCTGCAGGCGCTGGTGACCTTCAAGGTTCCCGCGGACAAGCTCAACCTGCCGCCGGAAACCTGGGAAGCGGGCGACGAAGTGCGTTTTTACTATAAGGAAAACGCCAAGCACCAGGCCCTGCGCTTCATGAACATCAGCAAGACCAACATCTTCAAGCGCTAGGTTCTGAACAAAATTCGGCCGGGGCGGCGAACATGCGCCGTCCCGGCCGATCATGCGCCGCAACGCGTCTTTTGATCTCAAGGGAGCCGTGATGAACAGCTACAAACGCAGCCTGTATGTCAGCGTGACCCGAATCATTGCCAACCTGCTGATGCTCGGAGCCGTTTTTCTGGCCATGTACCAGGCCGGGCACAGCCCCGCCTCGTCTTTGTCCACATTCTGCCTCTGGTTTTTCGGCATCACCATCCCCCTCTGGATTGGCGCGCTGTTCCTGACCCGCCAGATTGCCCGCCGTTTTCCGGCGGAACAGGAAAGCCTGGTGGATCTGCCCAGGCTGGGCCGCCGCCTGGTACGGTGGCGCGTCTTGACCGAGGCCGAGCGTCCGACTCTGCTTTTCCGCTAAGGCTGTCGCACTTTGCCTTTTGCCCGTCTGCGGCGCCAGCTCTGCCCGCAGATTATATTCAGCCGGTTTTCACAGGCAAATGGATGGAGGCTCCATCCGGCTATCTGAATCGGATCGCAAGCCTGCGTAAACGCGGCAGCCCCCGATGAGCATCTTCAATCGCGCCTTATTGATCCGTCAAACCTTCGCGCGGACGACTTTGGCAAATTCATCACTGGTCGGGCAAAGGCGCTACTTGACTTGATTGAAGAGGCCATGGGCAAAAAGGCCAGCGGGCGCGATGCGGAAGAAACTGTCAGAGCGTTCGGCGTGAACCTGACATGAGCCTGAATATCCCTCATGCCGCGCGGCGAATCACAAGGCGTCTGTTTTTCGCAAAAAGAAAGCCCTGAACGGCGCTCACGGTTGCCGATCAGGGGCTTTTGACGCGCATCCCCGCCCGCGCTTCCTGCGAGAGGGCCGCGGTCGCCACGGAAAGCGACAGCAGGTTTTCAGAAAAGGCCGTCAATGAGATGCCGTGTTTCAATCGGCCGCAATGGCGCCGTTTTCCACCCTGAACAGAGCCGCGCCGGGTTCGGCGGCCCGCAGCACATCCACCATATGCGGCTGGCAGGTGAAGTAGAGCAACTGATGGGCCGGGCCTTCCCTGCCGTCGGTCAGTTCCGCGAAGGCCCGCGCCGTGCGCTCGGCCCGCTCTGGATCAAAGTTGACCAGCACCTCGTCCATGATGATGGGCAGCGGCGCGGCGTGGGCCGCGTGATTTTTGATATAGGCCAGGCGCAGGGCCAGATATGCCTGTTCCTGCGTGCCGCGGCTCAGGGATTCCGGCGGCACGGCCTCGCCCTGATCCGGCAGGATGCTCAGGCTGGAATCTTCCAGTGAGGCGCTGATGCCCCGCCAGCGGCGGTTTGTGATGCGGGCGAAGATGTCCGACGCCTGGCGGATGACCTCCGGCTGGCGCTCACGCTCAAAAGTGCGTTTGGCGTTGAGCAGAATTTCGCGGGCCAGTGCGCGGCGGCTCCAGGCCAGGGCCATGCGTTCCATGCTTTCCAGCAACATGGCTTCCTGCTGACGCAGCTCCGCCAGGTCGTCGGTTCGGCTCAGCGCGGCGACCCTGGCGCTCAGATCAGCCACGGCGGTGGCCAGATTTTGCTCTTCGTCAAGAATGCCGTTGAGCTCTTCCTGAATGGCGGCGCTGCGCTTTTCCTGGCTTTCCTGCTCCTCTTCCCGGAAGGATTCCAGAAATTCCGGCAACGGCAGGGTGTCTGCGGCCAGGCGCAGGGCGTCTTCCAAATCCTGGCGGCGTCGGGTGAGCGCGTGCTGCTCGTCGCGCAGAGCGGCCAGGCGCAGAAAGTCCTCGGCGTCATGCGCCCCGGCCAGGGCCAGCAGATTGCGCTCGTTGTTGCGGGCCTCATTGAGCGCCGCTTCGCCCGCGCGCGTTTCGTCTTCCTCCTCGGCCAGCAGGCCGGAAAGGCGGTTGCGCTCATCCTGAGACTGTGTCATGGCTTCCGCGGCGGCCAGAGTCGCATCCAGAGCGGCCAGCCAGTCCGGCGCGCCGTCCGCGTCATGCGGCGTATCCCGCGAAAGCGAGGCCAGCAGGGCGGCCAGCGGCTCGCGCAGGGCGGCCAGCTCCGCGCGGCCCTGCGCGAGCTCGGTGCGGGCGCGCTCCAGCGCGGATTCGGCGGCCAGGCAGTTTTCCATATACTTGAATGCCTCGCGGACGGTTTCAGGATCAAGCTCTTCACCCAGGCCCAGGCCCTGCAGGCCGCGACTCCAGGATTCACGAGCCGTGGTCAGACGTTCCTCGGCCGCGCGCAACTGTTCTGAAGCTTCGCGCTGGCGGTTTCCGGCACGCTCCAGCTCGTTTTCGTGATTCTGAAGCGCGGCCGCGGCCTTGATGCGCTGTTCGCGAGCGGCATCGGCCTCTCGGCAGGATTCCAGCACCTGGCGCACGCATTCCATCAGGGCCGCGCAGTCGGCATCAGGCGTCAGGCGCTCGGCCACGGCGGGCACGGCGCGCATGCGCCTTTCCAGTTCTTGCAGCTCTTCTTCCAGCGCGCGCAGTTCGGCCTCCGCGGCGGTTACGCCGCCAAAAGCCAGGCTGGCGGATTCGGCCCTGGCGAAAAAGGCGGCCGCGCTTTCCGGCGACGGCACATTGCTGACGCGCAGGGCCAGCATGAGCTCATGCCAGCGGCGGCGGGTCTGCTGGACCACGCTTGACGTTTCATGCGCCCTGGCCTGGGCCGCGCCCACCTGGGCTTTGGCCAGGCCCATTTCACGTTTCAGCCCTTCCATATCCCGGCGGGAGCGTTCTTCATTGAAGCATTGCTCACGCTCGCGCTCCAGCAGCATTTCCGTGGCTTCCAGCGTAACAAGATCCATGCTGTCCACGCCGGCGGCGGCGCAGAGCTGGCGGGCCTGTTCACCCAGTTCGGCCACATGCAGGGCGCAGGTTTCGCGCCGATTCTGCAGTTGCGCCATCTCGCGCTGGTGGCGTTTGGCCTCGGGGCCGCTGCGCGGCAGACCGCCAGCCAGAAAGCCCACGCCGCAGACCAGCACCAGATAGCCGGACCAAAGGCTGACGGGCAGGGCCAGCGTTTCGGTGAGCGGCAGGCTGGTCAGCCCCCAGCGCCAGTAGGCCAGCAGAATGCCCAGGCCCGCCGCGATGAGCAGCGCGCCCACCACAATCAGCGGCAGGCTTTTGACCGGCGAGGGCGCTTGTTCGGTGTTGATTCTGTTGTCCAGTTCCTGAAGGCGCTCACGCTCCGTACTCATGTTGGAGGACAGCGCCCGCAGGGAGCGCAGGGCCGCCGCGCGCGCGTCCAGGGCCTCACGGCTGGGGCCGTTGGCGTTGCGCTGGGCCTCGCGCAGTTCATCCATGCGGGTTTTGACGGCTTCCACCTGATCTTCAGCCTGCTGCACGGCCTGCGAGGCTTCGCCCGCTTCGCGCAGGCGCTCCTGCACCTCGCCGGCCAGGGCCAGGGCTTCGTCCTGGCGGGCCAGCAAACCGTCAAGGATGTCGCGCGGCCCGGCATTGCCGCCATTGCCAGATGTCCTGCCGGGGGCGGCGAGGCGCAGGGGGTCATAGGCTCTGGCAAAAGTTGTGTGCGCATTGTGCGCGGCGCGCTGGCGGCCCGGCATCTGACGGCGGCCTTCCTCCAGCCGGGCCAGGGTCTGGCGCAGTTCGTCGCGGGCCTCTTCGCCCAGAGCGGCCACCGGCGCGGGCAGCAGGGCCAGGGCGCTCTGGGCGGCGGCCACATCGCGCTCGGCTGTTTCCACATCGCGGTTGGCCTTGGTCAGCGAGTCCACAGCCGCCTGATGGGCCGAGCCCGCCGCCGCCATTTCTCTGGCCTGTTTTTCCAGGTCTTCGCGGGCGAAGAGAGAGCGGTCAGTGGCTCGGATGCGCTCGCAGTTCCAGTCCGGCCCCAGCCGGGTCAGCTCGCGGGTCAGATCCGCCTCGGCCCGGCGGCAATTGTCTTCCTGACCGGGCAGCAGGCCGCAAGCCTGTCGATAGCCGCTCTTGCGTTCGGAGAGGCGGCGCAGTTCGGGCAGGGCGTCCAGCAGGGGCTGATCCACCAGCACGGCGTCGCGACGTTCGCGCAGGCGGGCTGTTTTTTCCCTGTGGGCCGCCAACTGCCGTTCGCACGTTTCGCGGGCTTCCTGAAGGCGCGCCAGACGCGCGGGCCCGTCCTCGGGAAAGCTCTCGCCCACCGGGGTCAGACGATCCAGCCGAATGCCGGCCATGCGCCACTCATCCCATTGCCGCCAGACGCCCAGACGGCGCTCCAGCAGGCGGCGTTCCTCCTCCAGCTCGCGCTTGCGGCGGCGCAGGTCGGCCAGAGACGCTTTTTTGCGCGAGAGTTCCAGCGCCATGCCGTCAAAACCCGCGCATTCCGCCGCCACATCCTCAATTTTGGCGCGCAGTTCTTCCAGTTGCCGGATGGCGGCATTCAGGGCGGGCTTGCTGCCGCCGCTTTTGAAAATATCCTCGGCCTGGCGTTCCAGAATTTTCAGAGCGTCGCCGGGCGCGCGCAGGCCGGGGCCGAAGCTTGCGCCATAGAGAGCATTGCGCACGCCTTCGGCGCTCAGGCTTTCAAAATTTTCCAGCTCGCTCAGGCTGAAGCCGAAGACATTGCGGTAGACCTCGCGGCTGACCCCGAAGAGCAGCTGGCGCAGAAGCTCCGGCGGCAGAGCCGCGCCGTCCGCTTCACTCAGCGTCAGCAGGCCGCCGTTCGCGCCGGGCCGCCGCGTCAGGTGCAGCGGCTCACGCCCATCCGCGCGCAGCACAAGCCCGCCGCCTGGCTGGCCGCCGCGCAGGGGGGCGTAACTGCGCCGGGCCTCGCGGCTGCGGGAATCGGGATAGCCTGTGAGTATGGCGCGCAGAAATTCCAGACAGGTGGACTTGCCGGCCTCGTTGCGGCCCAGAAAGATGGACAGGCCGGGCGGCAGATTATCCACCTGCACGCCGGAAAAAATGCCGAAGCCGTCGATGCGGAAAGATTCGATATACATCAGCGAACCTCCAGCAGATCTACGCAGAGGCGTTCGGCCTCTTGCAGCAGGGCTTGCATTTGCGATTCGTCGGGCGGGGTGAGAACCCTGCGCAGACGCGTGTGGCCAAACAGCGGGGCCAGGGCCGGGCCGGCGATCTCCTGCATGATTTCTCCGCTTTCGCGCATGCGCCCGGCCAGGCGCATGGTTTCGCCCAGCAGATCCTCGCGTTGCAGGTATTCTGAATGTTCCGTGAGGGGGCGTGTTTCCACCCGCAGATCCTTGAGCCAGACGCCCGGCATGCCTGAACTCAGATGACGGAGGCGTTCTGCCAGATCCTCCTGACTGGCGGCATCGTGCAGCATGGCGTCCAGCGTGGTTCGCCCGTTCAGCGTCACGCGGGCCATGATGGCCTCGCAGGCGGTGTCCGCGGCGTGCGCCGTATCTTCCAGGAGTTGATTCAGGCGGCGTTCCACCTCATCCAGATGGCTCACGCCGTCCAGGTTCAGCTCAAGCTTTTCCCACTGCACAGGCCCCAAAAGCCGGAAAGCGGCGTCGCAGACGTAGGAGCCTCCTTTGGGCGTTGCCGTGACCAGCAGGCAGCCGCGCGGGCCCGGTTCATTGACGTGCAGGCCCTGGGCGTTGCCGGGGTAGGCGATAAAAGGCGTTTCCGAGAGCACGCGGCGTTCATGCACATGCCCCAGGGCCCAGGCGTCCATGCCCG
This sequence comes from Desulfovibrio sp. SGI.169, assembly GCF_050313595.1. Taxonomy (NCBI): domain Bacteria; kingdom Pseudomonadati; phylum Thermodesulfobacteriota; class Desulfovibrionia; order Desulfovibrionales; family Desulfovibrionaceae; genus Desulfovibrio; species Desulfovibrio sp. SGI.169. The sequence goes on from NZ_JBNPLS010000016.1 coordinate 32,847, forward strand.
CGGATTTGAGATCGTCCAGCGAGCAGGGCGCATAACGGTCGGCCTTGCTTTCGCCTTCCACGGTGCAGTGCAGCACGCCCAACTGGAAGCAGTCATGGCGCGCGTCACGCTGGAAGACGCGGGCCAGGTTGCGGCCCTCTCGCGCTTTGGCGTGGCTGATGCCGTGCACCACGGCCAGAGGGCGGCCGTTCTTTTCCAGCAGGCGCTGCTCCGGCTCCGCTCCAAAAACCGTGACATTGTCCGGCCACTCCACGGCGTTGAGCCGCGAATCAAGCGGATCATGATTGCCGTGGGCCAGAAAAACGCGGATGCCCAGCCGGTTCAGGCGTTCACAGCCGTCGCGCAGGCGAAGCTGTGCTTTGACGCTGTAATTTTCCTGATTATAAATGTCGCCGGCAAGCACCAGAAAGTCGGGCTTTTCAGACTCGCAGAGGCGGAACAGGCGTTCCAGAGCCGTAAAGGTGGCGTCGCGCAGCAGTCGCGCCAGATGCCCACCTTGGGCAGTCTCGCGCGAAAGCCCCTGAAAAGGCGTGTCCAGGTGCAGATCGGCCGCGTGGATGTAGCGGATGGCGTCCATGCGCAAAGCCTCGCTTGCGGATGAGATACGGATAACGATATGAGCAACGCTATGGAAAAGGATAGCCTTGAAAGGCTAGACTTTTTCAAGCATCATGACAAGCGCGACAGGCATTCGTCAGGCGGTTTTTTGAAAATTCACGGATAAAGGGAGAGCCCCAGGCGCTGGACCTGGGGCGGAGAGCGGCGGGAGCGACCGGCGCGCCTATCGGCCGGCCTGGGCCCGCAGGCGCAGGCATTCTTCGGCCAGATGGCGCAGCTCGGCGTCTTCGGGGCGTACCTTGAGCCCCCGGCGCACATGGCCCAGGGCGCGGACATACTCGCCAGCCTCCAGCATGGCCCTGGCCATGACGGCGAAGGCCGCGTATTCGTTTTTATAATATTTGAGGGCCTCGGCAAAACAGGTGTCGGCCTCGGAGGGCTTGCCCTGTTTCAGGAAGAGCTTGCCGTCTTTGAGGCAGCGATCCAGATTGAGCTTGCGTTGCAGGGTGGTTTCGTAGTCCTCTTGGTCTTCCTGGCCCCGCAGTTCCTTGTAAACATTGATGAGAAGAGCGAGCAGCTCACGCTCCTTGCCCGGCTGGTAGGCCAGGGCCTGGCCGCATTCCTTTTTATACTGCGGGTCCGAGGCCAGCGCGGCGAGTGTGGTGCGAAAGTCGCCGCGCAGATCAGTGGGCGCATTCTGCCCCCCCAGCTCCCTGAAGGCGGAGATGGTCAGATAGATGGCGCGCGACAGGTCGTTTCGCTGGCAACTGGTTTTGGCGCGGCCCAGGTCTTCACGGATTTTGCGTGCATTCATGGCGAATTTTCAGGCTACCTCTCTCGCCGTTATGCCTGATTCGTCCGCCAAAGGCAAGGGGAGCGCGTCACCGGGGCGTCCCCTCCTGCCCATGCCGGGCCAGGCTGGCCCTGAGGGCCTGAGTGACGACCGCGTCTGGCCGGAAGGACATGACGTGCTCTCTGAAGCGGCGGTTCACAGCCGCGAGATGCGGGGCAAGGTCGCGCCGAAATTCGCGGTATTCCTTGCGTTCGGCCACTGTGACGCGGCAGTTGTCAGACACGTCGAGAATTTCATAGCGGCGCATGGGTTTCAGCGAGCGCACACCCGACGCGTAAAGAATTTTGTTCAGAAAGAGCTTGCCCGGCAGCAGATTGTCCGTGACCACCAGTTCCCGGTGCAAACGCCGCTTGTCGATGCCTCTGGCCGCATAGGTGGCCTGGGGATCCTCTTCGGGCAAATTCTCGAAATAGTCCGGCCCGTGATAATAATACTGCGGAAAGCCGGCGCAGGTCATGCGCAGGCCGTAATCGCCGTCTTCGCCGCCATAGAGGCCGTATTCCTCATTCCAGAAGCCCAGCTCGTCCGAAACAGCCCTGGGAATCAGCACGGCCTGGCCCGGCAGATTGTCGGGGCAGACGCCCAGCACGCCTTCCGGCGTGTTTATGCCGCCGGGATGCCGGTACAGCATGTCCGCGTTGAAAGCGCCGCCCAGATTGGACTGCGGCCTGCCGTGCCGCCAGAGGGCCAGCAGGCCGGGCAGCCAGCGCGTCCGGCGCATGGCCGTGTCGTTGTCCAGTTTCATATACACGGGCGCGGGCGTCAGCTCCCACCCCACATTGGCGGCGCAGGCCACGCCCATGTTGCGGGGCAACAGAAAAAGGTGGTCGATGACGCCACGCGCCTTGAGCGCCAGAAGGCTTTCGACCTGGGCGGGGTCGCTGCCGTTGTCCACCACGGTGATGTCAAAGGGAACTTCCTGCGAGGTGCGGCGCAGGGCAAGAATCGTCTCGCGTGTGGCGCGCGGACGGTTGAAGACCGGAATAGTCACGTTGCAGAAGGGCGCGACGCCGGCCGGATGGCTCTGGAAGTCCTGCTCCATGTTTGCTCCTGTGCGGTTTGCAATGGTAGAAAGAAGGCTCGCGGGCGTCAAGCGCGCCCCTGATTGACGCGCCTTTTTCCCATTGCTACATCTAGGCGCGATATCTTCCAAAAAAGGAGCGGTATGGCGCGCGTACTTTACGGCATTCACGGCACCGGCCACGGGCACGCCATGCGGGGACTGACCATTGCCCGCCGGCTTTCCCGTCATGAATTTCTTTTTGTGGGCGATGACGACGCCCCCAAGGTGCTGGAAGCGGAATTTCCCGTCCGTCGCTTGCCCAATCTGGGCACGGTGTTCAAAAACTACAAGGTGGATCTGGGGGCCACCATCGCCCGCGCCGTGCCCCTGCTTTTGCGCCGGCGGCGCTATATCGACCAGGTGCTGCGCCTCATGGACGAGTTCAGGCCCGACGTCTGCATGACAGACCTGGAATACTTCGTGCCGCGCGCCGCGGAGCGGGCGGGTCTGCCCTGCCTGACGCTGGACCATCAGCACATCATCACCTGCTGCCGCCACAACCTGCCGCCGGACATGTGGGGAGACGCCTTTGTGCAGGGGCTGACCCCGCGCTATCTCTTCCGGCCCACGGCGGAAAATCTGATCATCTCTTTTTACGCCCCGCCGGTATTGCCCCGCTACAAGGCCCGCGTGGCTCCGCCTATCCTGCGCGACAGCGTGCTGGGCCTGCGCCCCCGCGACGAAGGGCATGTGCTGGTCTATCAGAGCAATTCCACCCACAGGAGGCTTGTGGATTTTCTGCGCGCGGCCACGGATAAAACCTGCTATGTCTACGGCTATGACCGTACCGAAGGGCGCGAAGGCAATGTGGTTTTCATGCAAAAGAGCGAAGAAGGCTTTTTGCGCCTGCTGGAAGGCTGCTCGTATGTGATTCAGGGCGGCGGGCATACCCTGATGGGCGAAGCCCTCTACCTGGGCAAGCCCATTCTGACCCTGCCGCTCAAGGCTATGGTGGAACAGCGCTTCAATGCGCTGTATGTGGAGCGCCTGGGGTACGGCATGCAGGCTGACATGCTCAGCCTGGAGCCGGAATTGCTGCGGCGTTTCGAGGCCAGGCTGCCGGAATTCAGAGCCGCCATTGCGACGGGGAATTTCTGTGGCAATGAAATGGTTTTTGGTCTGGTGGATCACTTTATCCGGCACGGCAGCCTGCCGGCGCGCGGCGCGCCGCCAGTGGCGGAAAGCTGACTCGCGGCGGGCCGCTTCAGGCCGCGTATCGCATTTGTCCCGCCTGCCCCGCCCTGCCCGAAATGTCAGCGGGCTTCGGCGCTTCCAACCAGTTCCCTGAGCAGTTGGGCGGCCACTGTGCGCACGAGAATGACCGGCTTGCCGAGTTCCGCGGCCATGAGCCCGCGCAACGGTTCCCTGAAGCCGAGGCATTCCACAGCGAGCAGGTCGATATTTTTGGCGGCCAGCCGCCGGGCGCAGCGCGCGGCCGCTTCCGGGGAGGGCGGCGCCCAGTCCACCTCCAGCTGCGTTGCCGCAAGACCGGCCTCAGCCGCATAAGGCAGCCATGAGGCGCGCACATGCCCCACCTGCGGGGCGCCGGGGGTCACGACCCCCAGCTTCATTCGGGGGTGCAGCAGGGTCTTGACCATGCTGCGGAAGACCAGATTGGGCTGAATGAGCGGCAGAGGCGTCTGTAACGGCGGGAAGTCGCCCGCGCAGGAAAAAAAGGCGAAATCAGCGCGCCCCTCCAGGCGGGCCAGCAGTTTTTCCAGGGGCGACACCAGCCTGTCGATGCTGATGGCTGTGGGCGCGGCGCTGTTCAGCCCCAGCATGAGCGCTTTTTCGCCTTCGCGCGCCGCATAGGGCTGAACGCTGGCCGGCGAGAGGTCGGGCAGGACGGAATGCAGGCTGACTTCGGCCTGGCCCGCCCAGATGGGTTCCAGATCGGCCAGCCCTTCAGGAGAGATGGGGGGAGCGGAGAGGATAGCCAGACGTTTTTTCATGTTTTGCCCCTTGCCGTTCATTGCTTTTCGACCTGGCCGGAAGAGTAGACCACATTGCCGTCCACCATGGTCATTTCCACGCAACCTCTGACTTCCCAGCCGTCATAGGGCGTATTGCGCGAAATGGAGGCAAATTCCTCGGCCCGGATGGTCCACTGGCGATCCGAGAAAACGCAGATATCGGCGGCCTGCCCCTGGGCAAGAGTGCCGCCCCGCAGGCCAAAGAGGCTCGCGGGCCTGATGGTGAGCCTTTCCAGAAGCCATGAATACGAAAAGCCTCTCTTGTGCACCAGCTCGTGCAGAAGGAGCGGAAACATCACCTCCACGCCGATGATGCCGTTGGGGGCTTTGACCAGCTCCGTGTTCTTGTCTTCCCGCGTGTGGGGCGCATGGTCGGAAACGATGATATCAATGGAGCCGTCGTCCAGGCCCTGAATCAGCGCTTCAATGTCGTCCTGCGTTTGCAGGCAGGGGGCCATCTTGGCGTTGGGGCCGTAAACGTCTCTGGCTTCACGGGTCAGCAGCAGATAATGGGGGCAGGTTTCGGCGGAGATGTGCAGCCCGTCCGCCTTGGCCTGCCGGATAAGCTCCACGCTGCGTCTGGTGCTGATATGCTGAAAATGGACGCGCCTGCCGCCCACGTCCCTGATCAGCTCAAGGTCGCGCGCGAGGATGGAGCTTTCAGACGAGGGCAGAAAGGCCGTCGGCGCGTGCCATTTCATGTTTTCGTCTTCTTCGTGCAGCAGGATGATGATATTGTGTTGCTTGGTTTTCATCAGCACGTTGTAAAGAACGGTCATGTCCATCAGCACATTGCCGTCATCAGAAAAAATTTCCACGCCGGAAGCGACAAGCCCGTCAATATCGCTGAGCTCCTTGCTGATGAGGTTTCTGCTCTGGATGCTCCTTGTCAGGCTTGCCACCTGTATGGCCTTGACGCGGGCTTCCTTTTTCATCCGCTCGGTAATCATCCGGTGCACGGCCACATTGTCCGGCAGAGGGATGACATTGGCCATGGCCACAATGGTGGTGGCGCCGCCCTTGGCTGCGGCGTAGCTGTCGGTGGCAATGGTGGCCTTGTGGGTGAGGCCGGGGTCGCGCAGGTGCACATGCGCGTCAATAATGCCCGGAGCAACCATCATGCCGCGGCAGTCAAAGAGCCGGTCCGCGCCGGCGGCCTCAAAGCTGCCGACGCCCAGTATCTTGCCGTCTTCGATGAGCACATCGGCAATCTGGTCGAACCGGCTGGCGGGGTCGATGACGCGTCCGTTTTTCAGGATGGTTTTCATGCTACGCTCCTAGTCCGTCAGATTGGGGATGAATGACACCACTTCAGGAAAAAAGAGGAAAAACAGCATCATGGCGTAAAGACATATCATGTACGGGATGCAGACCGTGGCTATCTCAAGCACATCCGCCTTTTGAACGAGCGCGCGGGCCACAAAGAGGTTTGTGCCCACTGGCGGCGTGAGATAGCCGATTTCGCAGAGCAGCACGAAAAGAATGCCGAACACCAGGGGGTCAAAGCCCACGGATTTCAGAATGGGCACAAAAATGGGGGTCAGCAGGATGATCATGCCCATGGAGTTGATAAAACAGCCCAGCACCACAACGATGGCCGACAGCAGCAAGACCACAACAATGGGGCTGCTTGAAATGCCCTGAAAGGCGATAACCGTGTTTTGCGCCACGTTGCTGATGGTCAGGATATATGAATAGCTGGCGGCCGCCGCCCAGATGATGGCCAGCGTGCCGGTGGTCGTCACGGTGGCGCGCACGCACTCCCAAAAGCCTTCCCAGTCCAGCTCCCTGTAAAAAAGGCCCACGGCCAGTCCGTAAAAGACGGCCACCACGGCCGATTCGGTGGGAGTAAAAACGCCCATGTAGATGCCGCCCAAAATGAGCACCGGAGCCATGAGCGAAAAAAAGCCCTGGCAGCCGGTCTGAAAAATCTGCCTGAGCGAAAAACGCTTGCTGCTGTTGCCCGCGCCGTCCTTGAGATATTTTCTGGCAAGCAGATAGGTGACGACAACCATGACCATGGCCGTCAGGATGCCGGGTATGATGCCGGCCAGAAAAAGTTTGGCGACCGAAACCTGCGCCAGCACGCCGTAGGCCACAAAGCTGATGCTTGGCGGAATGAGCACCCCCAGCACGCCGCCTGAGGCGGCGATGCCCGCGGCGAATTTTTCGGGGTAGTTGCGCTGCTTCATTTCAGGCACCATGACAGAGCCGATGGCCGCGCAGGTTGCCGGCGACGCGCCGGAAATGGAGGCAAAGAAGGCCGAGGCGAAAATGGTCGTCATGCCGACGCCGCCGCGGATAGTGCCCAGAATGGCTTCTGAAAAATTTACCAGCCGCCGTGAAAGCCCGCCGCGCGACATCAGATTGCCGGCGAGAATAAACATGGGGATGGCTATCCAGGTGAACGAGCTGACGCCGGTGTACAGGTTTTGGGCCAGGATATGAATGGGAACATTGTAGATTGTGAAGGCAACGGCGCTTGAAATGACCAGGGCAAACCCGATGGGCACCTGAATGAACATCAGGAAAAGCAGCAGGCCGACAAGGGTTATGGCTATACTCATATCAGTTGTCTCCCTTGCGGAGCATAAGCTGTCGCAGGTGTTTGAAACTGGCGTAAATGTTCCGCGCCAGGAAAACAGACATGGCAAGGAAAGAAATGAAAATAATGGAGTAAATAATAAATACAGGTATTTGCAGCATGGATGTTCTGGCGATAAACTTTGTGTTGAATATTATCAGCTGAATGCCGGCATAAGTGATATATAGAGAAAAGACAACCCATACCGTATCAGCAACAATTCGCAAGATTGTTTTCCATTTTTCAGATATGTAGGCGTCAAGAAATTCAACCCTGATATGCTTATCTATGCGAACACAATATGTTATTGATGCATATAAAAACCATATGAAAATAATAATATTTAACTCATCCAGTTCGGCAGATGTTTTGCCGAATATAAATCTCGAAATCACATTGATGAAACAGTATGCCGTAACGATAAGCATACATACGGCCGCAACATAATAATCCAGATTTTGCAGTACGTCGCGTACGCTTGGGAATCTTTTTTTCTGTTGGGTCGCCATACGTTCACACATCTCCGAATGGATTGTTCACTGCGCCGGTGCAGTCCGCGCCTCAGGCCGCCTGTTCATGCTCAGCCTCTCCGTCGGCGCAAAGGAGGGCGAGCCGGCTGTGTATGGCGCGGCGGCGGGCTTTCCGCCCCATGCGGAGGGCCCGCCGCCGCGGTCGGAGGAAGCGTCGCCCCGCTTACTTCAGCTTGCTTTCTCCATCCTTGATCAGACCGTTGATAATATCCATGCCGCCGATCTTTTCAGCCATCTTCGCCCAGATGTCTTTCACCCGGGGGCGCAGTTCATCAGGTTTGACCCTGGTGACTTCCAGGCCCGCGGCGCGATATTTGTCGATGACGGCCAGATCGTACATTTCGCAAAAGCCGTCCACATAGATGGCGGCTTCTTTGGCGGCTTTGGTCAGCTTATTCTGCACGTCTTCAGGCAGGGAATAGAAACAGGCCGCGTTGATGACGAAGCAGGTGGGGGTAAAACCGTGGTTGGTGATGGTCAGGTACTTTTGCACTTCGCCGTAGCCCTGGTCGTAGCTCCACGCGATGGCGGACTCCTGCCCGTCCACGGCCCGCTGCTGCAGCGCGGTGAAAACCTCATTGCCGTCCATGGTGGTGGCGTTGGCGCCAAAGGCCTTGATCATTTCAACCAGAATGGGGTTGAAGGGAACCCGAATCTTGAGCGACGCGAAATCCGCCACCGCATTGATGGGCTTTTTGCTGTTGGTGACGCCTCTGGCGCCGCCGTTGTAAACGGCAAGAATCTTGACGCCGGACGCCTTTTCAAAATCCTGGTATATTTTGGCGGCCGTGGGGCCGTTCAGAGCGCGGGAGGCCGCCCTGAAATCATTGAACAGAAAAGGCAGGGTAAAAACATTCAGCGGTTCATAGATGTTGACCATGTTGGTGAAGGGCAGGGAGGCCGTCTGAATCGCGCCCGCAGCCACCTGCTGAAGCACCTGCGGGTCGGGGCCGAGCTGGGCGCCGGGATAGATGTCGAACTTGACCGCCCCCTGCGTCTCGCCGGTTATTTTTTCCGCCAGCTGCAGGGCGTAGATATAGTGATACGAGGTATCCGCCACAGGCTGGTTGACGTGCATCCGCAAGACATGCCGCGCCTCGGCGTGGGGCTGTCCCGCAAGAGCCGCCAGGCAAAACATGGACAGTGCCGCCAACAGAGCAAATTTCTTCATCTGACCCGTCTCCGTGTTTGAGGGTTTTTTCAAAAAGCGGCGGAGCCGGCATTGCGGTCGCTCGCCGCTGTCTTTATTTTTGCGCCCGGCATTGCGGCGCGTTCAGGACATCCGGCTCAGATGCCGCTGTTCACGGCTGTATTTTTGCAGGACATCTGGATCAAGCTCCCGCCTGTAGTCTGCCGGGATGCGGATATGCCCGTCGGCAAAGCCCAGCGGTTCCCTGAACAGGGGGCGCGCCGGCTTGAGATAGCCGTTTTGCTCGCCCGCGAAAGTAACGCCGCATCGCGCCGCGATAAGGCTTTCATGGTAACAGCCCAGGTCGGAGGATACCCCGTTGCCGATGAGCACCTTGATGCCGTAGCCGCGCGCCATTTCCATCTGCTGCCGCATGCTGACGGCGCTGGCGGACTTCATGAGCTTGAACTTGATGAACTGGGCGCAGCCGTATTGGCCTGTGAGCCTGACATCCTCTTCATTGAAGATGGATTCGTCCAGCATGAGAGGCAGCGGCGAGCGGGGGGCCAACTCCCGCATGGGTTCCCACTGCCTGGCCGCAAAGGGCTGCTCCAGCAATTCGATATTGTCGGGTTTGACGCTGTTGACGAAGCGCAAAGCCTCTTCCGGCGTATAGGCCTGATTGGCGTCCAGCCGCAGTTGGGCGGCATGGCCCACCACATCCTGTATCTTCCGCACTTTGCGAATATCTTCATCCACCGCGAAGCCCACTTTGACTTTCAGGGTGGTGAAGCCCTGACGCAGACGCTCTTCAAGATGACTCTCAAGGCTTGAACCCTGAGGAGGGTTGACAATGCCCACCAGCGGCAGCCGGATGCCTTCCTGCGGCATTGTCAGCACAGGGACTTGCCGCAATTCTTCAAGAGCGGTCAGATAACTGGTGCACGCCAGCGGAAATTCGTTCTTCGAGCCGAGCAGCAGCGCGTGCGCCTCATCGGCGCTTTTGCCCAGCACCTCGGACGCCTTGCTCTGCACAAAGCTCCAAATGCTTTCCGGCGTTTCCCACTGGTAGCCGGGTTGCGCCGGCGTGCCTTCGCCCATGCCCACCCGGCCGTCGTCATCCGTGAGAACGGTCAGAAAGGTGTTAAACTCCCGCAGGACGCCAAGAGAATTGCCGTAAGGCACCTTCAGCGGCAAGCGCAAATCATAGAGATCCACGGAAACGATCATCTGCCCTTCCTTTTTCATTAAAACTCGTTCCACTGTGCAACCCAAGGGCTGAACAGTGAAGCGCACGCGCCCCCAAAGCGGGTTTTTGGCTCATGCGCGGCGTTTTTCGCGCCGCGCCGGCTCAGCGCGCGGTGAAATGACTTCCTGAGTCCGCCGACTCCGGATTGCAGACTGCATGAGAATGTTTGCACAGAACATACCAGTATATGAATAATTTTTTATATCAATATGTTAAGGGTGTATTGCCGTTGACGCAAAAAGAAGGGTAGGTTATTTTTAGATATTCGGTACGACAAAAATGGATATGTTATGCGCAAAAACGCTTATGAATCAGACGAAGGCGCTCTTTTCGGCGTTATGGTTCACTCCGCTTCCGTGGCCGCCATTGTGCGCGATTTCACCGCGCGGGAGGGGATCGCCTGCCATATTTGCGTGACTACGCATGAGAGCGCGCTGGATGACGCCGCGGCCCTTCTGGCCAAAGGCTGTGAAGTGCTGGTTTGCCACGGCGGGTCGCGTGAGGCCGTCTACTGCAAGCACAGCCAGCAGACAGTCTTCATCGAGCGCTCGGATATGGATTTGCTCAAGGCTCTGCTCAAGGCCGGCAAAGAGACGCATGAGGTCATCCTCACCGCGCATGAGGCGGAACGCCGCGACATTGCCCTGATGGAGTCGCTCACCGGCATGCATATCCATGACGTGCGCTATATGGATCAGCGCACGCTTGAGCGCAAGCTGGCGGCTCTCATCAAGAAGGGGGTGCGCGTGGCGGTGGGGGGCGGGGCCACGGCCCTTGCCATGGCCCGTCTTGGCGGCGTTACCTTTCTGGACGAACCCCGGCCCGAAAATATCCGCAACGCCTTCGCGCGGGCGCTGGCCCTCGCCCGTTCGCGCCGGATGGAGCAGAACTGGATCGACAGCCTCAAGGACATGCTGGCGTTCTCCAAGGAGGGCATGCTTTTCATCGGCAAGAATAACAAGGTGTTGTTCGCCAATGCGGTGGCGTTGCGCCTGCTCAATGTGGAAAGCGGCGACGCCCTTGCCCCTTTTTTTGAAAAGCTGCTTGTGGCGGATGTGCTGGCCGACGCCCGGCCGCGCGAGGATGTTCTGGTGGACATTCGCAACCGCAGGATGTTCATCTCCAGCTTTCCGGTGAACATCAGCGCCGAAAATCGCGGCGTGGTCGTTTTTATTCATGATGTGGAATCGCTGCAGGGAATGCACCTGAAGATTCGCAAAGACCTGCATGAACGCGGCTTCATCGCCAAGCATGACCTCGATGACCTGCACGGCGACTGCGCCCCCATGCGGCTGCTGAAGCGAAAAGTGCGCATGTACGCCGCCACGGACGTGCCCGTGCTCATCCTGGGCGAAACAGGCAGCGGCAAGGAACTGGTGGCCCATTCCCTGCACATGGCCAGCCCGCGCTACAACGAACCCTTTGTGCCGATCAACTGCTCGGCCCTGCCCGAAAATCTGCTGGAAAGCGAGCTGTTCGGCTATGAGGAAGGCGCGTTCACCGGGGCGCGCAAGGGCGGCAAGCAAGGCTTGTTTGAGCTGGCCCACAAGGGCACCCTTTTTCTGGACGAGATAGGCGGCGTCGGGCTGGCCATGCAGGCCCGCCTGCTGCGCGTCCTGGAGGCCAAGGAGATCATGCGCGTCGGGGGCGACAGAATCATCCCCGTGGATGTGCGCATTATTTCCGCCTCGCATACGCCGCTGCATGAGCTGGTCACGCGGGGCAAGTTTCGGGCGGATCTCTTTTACCGCCTGAAAGGTCTGAGCCTCAGTCTGCCCCCCTTGCGGGAGCGCGGGGAGGATATTCTGCGCCTGGCTCGATGCGCGCTGGCGCGCAGAGGCAAAACAGAGGCCGCCCTTTTGCCGGAAATTCGTGCCCGGCTTATGAGCTATCACTGGCCGGGCAATGTGCGCGAGCTCATGGCGGTAATGGATACCTACGCCATCCTTCTGGGGGAAAGAAAGCATGACCTCCAGTGCTTTCTCGAGGTCTTTGACAGCTGGGGCAGCCCCGGTCAGGCTTTGCCCGCCCCGCAGCCCCCGGCGTCGCCGCCCTGCCCCCGGCCCCTTCCCGCGCCCGCCGCATCCGAACACGCCGCCGGCGTGGCGGCGTCGCCTGGCGCGCCGCAATCCTTCAAGGAGCGGCTGGCGAAGATTCGTCTGGACATGGCGCGGGAGGCGCTGGCCGTCTGCGGCGGCAATCAGAAGCGCGCCGCCCGGCAACTGGGCTTGAGCTACACCACCTTCAGACGCTTGCTGGGCGCCGGCCGCAATGACCCGGCGGATGTACAGTGAGCGGCCCGCGAAGAAACGGCCGGTGTCAGAGCATGTTGCATTTGAAAATATCCAGCAGCCAGAATCCCGTGTGCTGACCCGCGGGTTTCACGCCTCCATCGGAGCCGACGCCGCAGAGCGCATTGCGGCCGCTCCGATGTCGCGGCGCTGTCCCGCCCGGCTCCGTGCCAACTCGCGTCATATGCCGAGGTAGGCGCTGCGCACTTCGTTGCTTTGCAGCAGATTGGCGGCCGTGTCCTCCATGACGATGCGACCGTTTTCCATCACATAGCCGCGATGGGCGATGCGCAGGGCCTGGTTGGCGTTCTGCTCCACCAGAAAAACCGTGGTGCCGTCGGCGTTGACCTTGCGGATGATGGAAAATATCTGCTGGATGATGATGGGCGCGAGGCCCAGCGAGGGCTCGTCCAGCAGCAGCAGCCTGGGGCGGCCCATGAGCGCGCGGCTGATGGCCAGCATCTGCTGCTCGCCGCCGGAAAGGGTGCCGCCCGCCTGGCGGCGGCGTTCGGCCAGAATGGGGAAGAGGCTGAACACATAGTCCATGTCTTCTTTGACGCCTTGGCTGTCCCGGCGCAGAAACGCGCCGAGATCCAGATTTTCGCGTACGCTGAGATCCGGGAAGATCAGGCGGCCTTCCGGCACCTGTGAGATGCCCAGCGTCACGATTTCATGCGGCGGCAGCTCGTGGATGGGGGCGCCGTTCCAGATGATTTCACCCTGGCGCGGTCGGTTGATGCCGCAAATGGTCATCAGGGTAGTGGACTTGCCCGCGCCGTTGGCGCCGATCAGGGTGACGATCTCTCCATCGTTCACGCGCAGGGAAACCCCGCGCAGGGCCTGAATGTTGCCGTAATAGGTGTCCACATTGCGGAGCTCAAGCATCGCTTTCTCCCAGATAGGCCTTGATCACGCGCGGGTTGACCCGCACTTCCTCAGGTTTGCCCATGGCGATGCAAGAGCCGTATTCCATGACGTAGATGCGGTCCGAAAGGGACATGACCATGCTCATGTCGTGCTCAATGAGCAGGATGGAGAGGTTCCGCGCGTCGCGGATGCCGCGCACCAGAATTTCCAGCTCATGAGTTTCCTGGGGGTTCATGCCCGCGGCGGGTTCATCCAGCAGCAGCATGCGCGGCTCGGTGGCAAGAGCGCGGGCGATTTCCAGGCGACGCTGGGCGCCGTAGGCCAGATTGCGGGCCTTCTCGTTCCAGAGCCCCTGCAGATGCAGGCTCTCCAGCAAGGCATAACTGATGTCAATGCTTTCCTGTTCCTCGCGGCGGGTGCGGCCGTCACGGGAAAGCGCGCCCCAGATGCCCGCGCGGGTGCGGCAGTGGCGACCCACCATGACGTTCTCCAGCACGGTCATGTCGCTGAACAGGCGGATGTTCTGAAAGGTGCGGGCCATGCCCATGGCGGTGATGATATGCGGCTTTCTGCCATTGAGCAGATGCTTTTCGTTATTGGCGTCATAAAGAAACATCTTGCCCTCGGTGGGCGTGTAGATGCCGGTGACGCAGTTGAAAAACGTGGTTTTGCCCGCGCCGTTGGGGCCGATGAGGGCCACAATCTCATTGGCGTTCACGCGCAGGTCAAGATCGCTCAGGGCGCGCAGACCGCCGAAATCCTGGGAAAGACCCGAAACTTCCAGCACCGGCCTCATGCCCCGCCTCCAGTGTGGGCCCCGTGCAGGGCGCTGATCCTGTAGCGGCGGCGTTCGCCGCTGATCAGGCCCTGTGGCCGGAAAATCATCATGATCACCATGATGGCGCCGAAGATCAGCATACGGTATTCGGAAAAGGCGCGCAGATATTCCGGAGCCAGAATCAGAATCATGGCCGCAATAACCACGCCCGCAATGGAACCCATGCCGCCCAGCACCACCATGGAGAGAATCATGGCCGATTCCATGAAGGTGAAGCTGGAGGGGTTGATGTAAGTGGTCTTGGCCGCGAAAATGACGCCCGCGAAACCGGCCCAGCAGGAACCCAGGGCAAAGGCCGAAAGCTTGACGCGGGTTATGTCGATGCCCATGGCCTCGCAGGCGATCTCATCCTCGCGCAGGGCCTGCAGGGCCAGCCCCACACGCGAATTCTTGAGGCGCGAAATCATGACGATGGTGACGACCACCGCCGCCAGCACCAGATAGTAAACATAGATGGTGGAGGCGTTGATATCCATTTCCAGGCCGAAAAAGCCGGGCCGGGGGATGTCGCTGACGCCGCGCGGGCCGCCGGTGAGGCTGGTCCAGTTTTGGAGGGCCAGTCGCACGATTTCGCCGAAGCCGAGGGTGACAATGGCCAGGTAGTCGCCCCGCAGGCGCAGCACCGGAAAGCCCAGGGCCAGGCCGAAAAGTACGGCCAGCATGCCGCCCACAGGCAGACAGGCCCAGAAGCCCCAGCCCAGAAACTGGTAAAGCAGGCCGTAGGCATAGGCCCCCACGGCGTAAAACGCCACATAGCCCAGTACCAGCTGGCCGGCCAGCCCCACCACGATGTTCAGGCCCAGCGCCAGCATGACATACAGCAGGGCCGAAATCATGATATTGGTCTGGTAAAAGGAGCTGATCAGGGGCATGCTCAGCATGAACAGCGCCAGAAGAACCAGGCCGCCCGCCTTGAGGCGGGGCCGCCCGCTCAAATTCCGCAGGCCCGCACCAAAGCCTTCCGGCAGGCGCAGCAGCGGCAGGCCCCTGGCCTTGCGCGAAAAGCACCAGTCCCAGATGACGGCCAGCACAAAAACCCCCGCGCCCAGCCAGAGAATGCGGTCAAAACGCCAATGCACGGTCTGGTCAAGCGTGTTCAGCTTGACGCCCATGACCGGCAGGGTCAGCGCCATGAACCAGATGGCCGTGAGCACAGCCTTGAATACGCGCCGCATGCTACACCTTCTGTACCTTGGCTTTGCCCAGAATGCCGTCGGGGCGGAAAATCAGAATCAGAATCAGAATGCCGAAGGCCAGAATATCTTCATAGTTACCGGAGAAATAGCCGGTGGTGAAGCTCTCGGCCAGGCCCAGCACAAGCCCGCCCACCATAGCCCCGGGGATGGAGCCGATGCCGCCGAGCACCGCCGCCGTGAACGCCTTGAGACCCGCCAGAAAACCGATGCCGAAGTTGACCTGACCCATGTGCGAGGCGATCAGCACGCCGCCCAGCGCGGCCAGGGCCGAGCCGACGATGAACGTCAGGGAAATGATTCTGTCGGCGTTGATGCCCAGCAGAAGGGCCATCTTACGATTCTGGGCCGTGGCGCGCATGGCCTTGCCCATGCGGGTGTAGCGGATGAAAAGCGACAGGGAAACCATGGCCAGCGTGCTGACCAGAAGAATCAGAAAGTCGCTGGGCCCCATGACGTAGTTGACGTATTCCAGAAATTCCATTTCAGGCAACAGGCGGGGGAAGGGCACGAAGTCGGAGGTCTGGGCCAGCAGCACATAATTCTGCAAAAAGATGGACATGCCGATGGCCGAAATCAGCGGAGAAAGGCGCGGCGCGCCGCGCAGGGGCTTGTAGGCCACCTTTTCCAGCGTATAGCCATAGGCGGCGCACCAGATCACGGCGGACAGGGCGGCCACGATCAGAATGCCCCCGGCCGGAAAGCCGTATATGCCCAGCGCCCCGGCCACCAGAAGGGCCGTGAAGGCTCCGAGCATATAGATTTCGCCGTGAGCGAAGTTGATGAGCTCAATGATGCCGTATACCAGGGTATAGCCCAGAGCGATCAGGGCGTAGATGCTGCCCCGGGTCAGCCCGCCGAAAAAGAGCTCTACAAAAAATTGGATGTCCATGCTTACCCGCGCGCGGGCATTGGCCCGCCGGATGCCTGGTGAATGCCGCAAAACGCCCGAAATGTGAATCGCGCGCAATCACCGCGCGGCGGGCGCGGCATGGCCCGAAGGCCGCCGCGCCGCCGCGGGGCGAAAAAGAGAGGCGGCGTCCGCCGCGTCCCCGCCAGTGTTATTGCAACGTGATGCTGTGATCCAGCTCCACAAACTTGCCGTTTTTGACTTGATAGATGGAAAGCGCCATACCGGCCGCGTCGCCCTTTTCGTTGAAGCTGATCTTGCCCAGCGGGGTGTCCACCGGGTTGGCGCGCAGCGCTTCCTTGATTTTGGCCGTGTCAGTGCCGCCCGTTTTTTCAATGGCGGCCAGCAGGCACTGGGCGGCGGCGTAGGCATTGTAGTAGCCAAAGCCGGGTTCGCTGCCGTAGGCCTTGACGTGCGCCTCGCGCGCCTTCTTGTATTCGGGCAGGGTGCTGGTGTCTTTGGGGTAGGAGGCATAGACGCCTTCGCTGTCCTTGCCGGTCATTTTCAGGAAGGTTTCGTCCTTCACGCCGTCGGGGCCGATGAACGGGGTCGTCAGGCGATCCCGGCGCATCTGTTGGATCAGTTTGGAGGCCACGGGCTGATACCCGCCGAATACCACGATGTCGGGCTTGGCGCGGCGCAGCTTGCGCACCACCGCGGAAAAGTCCACCGCATCCGGGGTGACGGCCTCAAAAAGCACGGTTTCCGCGCCGGCCTTTTCCATCAGCGCGCGGTTGTTGTCGGCAAAGCCCTTGCCGTAGTCGCCGTTGTCATGCAGATAGGCGATTTTTTTGGCGTGCAGCTTGTTGAGCATGAAGTCGCTGGTCAGCCTGGCCTGCGCGTTGTCGTTGGCCACAGTGCGGAAGAAGAGCGGATTTTTGCCGTCTTCGGTCAGGCCGGGCGTGGTGGCCGTGGGAGAGACGGAAATAAGGTTGGCTTCCTGGAACAGAGGCAGAGCGGCCTTGGTGGGGCCGGAGCAGATGGGGCCGATGACCACGCCGACCTTGTCGGAAATCAGCTTGGTGGCCGCGTTGGTGGCCATTTCGGGCTTGCACTGGTCGTCCTGGGAGATGACCTCCACCTGCTGGCCGAGGACGCCGCCCCTGGCGTTGGCTTCATCCACAACGAGCTTGGCGGCGTTCAGGCTGGGAACGCCATAGGAGGCGAGGTCGCCGGAATGGGCTCCCTGCACGCCGATTTTAACGGACTCCGCGGCCAGGGCGGGCGCGGTCAGCGTCACGCAGAAAGCCATTGCCGCAAGCCAGGTCATGCCTTTTTTCATCTGCTCCTCCTCCGAAAAATGTGCATGCGGAGCGCGCTCCGCGAATGGATAGGGCCTTTCTATTGCATTATTGCGCGTATGCTGTCAATGCGGACGCCGCGCGGCTTTTCCGTAACGCGTCGCCTCAGCTTTTCTTTTTGTGGCTGGAACGCAGGCGGATGCGCATGGGCGCGTGGCTGATGCCGAAGATTTTGCGCAACGCGCGTTCCAGGTAGCGGGTATAGCTTTCCGGCACGCGCTCGGCGTCGCTGACAAAAAAGACAAAGGTCGGCGGCGCTGTTTCGGCCTGCGTAAGATAAAAAAACTTGGCCCGCACGCGTTTGACCACCGGCGGTTGATGCCTGGCGAGCACCTCTTCCATGGCCCGGTTGAGCTGCCCTGTGGGAATGCGCGCCTGGCATTCCTCATGAATTTGCCGGGCCAGCGGCAGGATTTTTCTGAGCCCCGCCCCGGTCAGGGCCGAAACCGCCAGAACGGGCACATGCCTGCAAAATGACAGCGTCTCGGCCACATTTGCCTTGAGCGTGCCCAGTGCGCCGCGCGGCGCCAGATCGCATTTGTTGATCAGAACCATAAAGGGCGTTTTGCGCGTGTCCAGCATGTCCATGAGCCGCTTGTCCTGCTGGCTTGCACCTTCGGTGGCGTCCAGGATGAGCAGGGTCACGTCGGCCTTGGTGCTGGACTTGATGGCCGCGTTGACGGAAAATTTTTCAACGCTGTCCGTGATGCGGGTGCGGCGGCGAACCCCGGCGGTGTCCACAAAGACATAGTCCCGCCCGTCGAGATGAAAGCGCACGTCCACACTGTCGCGGGTGGTGCCGGCCACATCGGAAACGATCATCCGTTCCTCGCCGGCCAGAGCGTTGATCATGGATGACTTGCCCGCGTTGGGGCGGCCCAGCATGGCAAGTCGCAAGACCGGCGGGGCCGGAGCTTCGGCGGCGGCGTCTTCGGGCAGCAGGGCGGCCAGGTCTTCGCACAGGGCGT
Organism: Desulfovibrio sp. SGI.169; assembly: GCF_050313595.1. Lineage (NCBI taxonomy): Bacteria > Pseudomonadati > Thermodesulfobacteriota > Desulfovibrionia > Desulfovibrionales > Desulfovibrionaceae > Desulfovibrio > Desulfovibrio sp. SGI.169. Next base: position 51,154 of record NZ_JBNPLS010000016.1, read on the forward strand.
TGATGTTGTAGCCGTGCTCCGCCGAGACGGGCAGCAGCGGAAAGCCCAGCCGGTGAAATTCGGCCATCTGCTCGTCTTCGCGTTCCATGCCGTCCACCTTGTTGACCACGCAGAGGGTGGGCAGGCCCATACGCCGCACATGCGCGGCCAGGTGCTCGTCCAGCGGCAAAAGGCCGTCGCGTCCGTCCACCACAAAAGCCGCCGCGGCGGCTCCGGCCAGGGCGGCCTCGGCCTGGGCCAGGATATCCCGCTCAAAGCCCCGGATGCCTTCGGGGCCTTCAGCCACGGCGGCGTGCGCGTCCAGAGTGATGCCGCCGGTATCCACAATGCCAAAAGGGGGCAGGCCCTTGCGGCGCACCAGACCTTCCATGCGGTCGCGCGTGACGCCGGGCCTGTCATGGGTGATGGCCCGGTTGCTGCGTATCAGGCGGTTGAACAAGGTGGACTTGCCCACATTGGGGCGGCCCACCAGCACGATATACGGAAGAGAGTCGGACACGGCGTTCCCTTGGTGGCGCGGCGGGCTGACGACCGCCGGGATGTTACGGTGCAAAGGGAATTATATAGCTTCATTTCCGGCCAAAGGAAAGCTTTCGGCCACGGGAATTTCCGGGGGCAGGTTCGCCGGGGCGGCCATGACTTCCGGCAGCACGCTCACGGCATGTTCCCCGGCCCAGTCCGGCAGACAGGCGAACACGCGGCCGCCCGGCAGGATCACGCGCAGGGCGTGCAGGTACATGGGGCCCGATTCGGCGGGCCGGGCCTGCGGGCCGTACTTGGCGTCGCCCAGCACCGGGTGCCCCAGGCTTGCCAGTTGCACCCTGATCTGATGCGTCCGGCCTGTGAACAGGCGGATCAGCAACAGGCTTTCGCCCGCGCGGACGCGCAGGGGCCGGACCAGGCAGAGGGCCTCGCGGGCCGCGCCGTTCGCGTTTACGGCGCGCATTTTTTCATAGCCGCGCGCGGTTTCCTTGCGCAGATGGTGGCGCAGCAGCCGGGTTTCAGCCCAGGGCCAGCCCCCGCGCACCCAGGCCACATATTCCTTGATCAGGGCGCGTTCGCGAATGGCTTCCTGAAGCCGGCGCAAGGCCTCGAAGCTGGCGGCCACCAGCAGGACGCCGGAAGTATCCTTGTCCAGTCGGTGGGCGGGGGTGGGCCTGAAGGCCGCCTGGTCGTAGCGGGCGGCAAGGCGGGTGGCCAGACTGTCGCTGTGGCCGGTGCCCGGATGGGTCGGCAGGCCGGCGGGCTTGCGCAGGGCCCAGATGGCCCCTGCCGTTCCCACCACGGGCGGCAGGGGGGGGATGCGCCCCTGATCCCCTTCGGGCGGAGGTGGGGCCTGGGTCGCCGCCGTGGTCGGCGCGGCCCCGCTTTGGGCGGCCATTTTCAGGGCAAAGGGCGGCAGGCGGAGCATATCGCCCGTTTGGACGCGCGCGAACGGCTTGCAGCGACCGCCGTTGAGCCGCACCTGGCCTGTGCGTATCCAGCGGTGCAGCAGGGCGGGCGGCAGATTGAGCCGCCGCTGCAGAAACTGAAGTATTTTCTGACCGCTTTCCGCCTCTCCCACCACGGGGATATTCTGTTGGGCGGGGTCTGGAGGAAGATCGTCCGATGGCATAAGCGGATTGTGGCCCAAAGGCGCGCTTGCCGTCAAGAGGGTCCGCCTCCGGCTAGGCAGAGGATGCCACAGCACAGTAACAGAATTCCACACCAGGACGAGAAGTTCAGGCCCGTACCCGCCAGCAGCATGATCAATGAGGTCAGCAGAGGGGCGCAACCGCGCATGATGGTATAACTGAAGGAGGTGTCTGCCTGTCGGTAGGCTGCGGCCACACAGAGATAATAGGTAAAATGGCAAAGACGGGAGACGCCCGGCCACGACCGCGCCGCTGCCGACAGCGGTGCAGCCAGCGGGGGCAGAAACAGGGCCCCCAGCCCGCCGCCAGGGGCGTTGAGTCCTGTTTCATAGAGCTTTGTTCCCGCCACCCCTGACGATGATGTTCCAGAGGGCGTGCAGCAGGGCGGCGGCAAGCGCCACAAGTGCAATGTTCAGAGACATATCCTGTTCATATCGCCAATGGTCGACTTTGGCAAACAGTCTAACAAACCGTTTTTGGTTCATGCAGGGCTGTCTGAGCAGAACAATGCAATTTTGCATTGCTGATTCGGAACAAATCTTGTCGCTCACGGGCTGCAAAGGCGCATATATCCTTGAAGACACTTGTTTCAATTAAGATTGGAGGTATTGGCACGTCTTTGGCATTGAGAGCGCAAGTTGGTGAAGGCATGGCTGCGCCCTGTACGGTTTTCTTCGTGTGGGGAGGAGGACCGCAAAAACATCATCATTTGCAACTATGATGAAAGACCGGGCTATGCCGGGGTTCCCAATCCCCTCTACACCCGTGACAATGCTATTCTGATGACCGGCGATGCCTCCACCAGCGTGGGACGGCTGGTGCAGATGGCCAGGGGATAGAGTAAAATGCCCTAAGGCTGGATGCTGTCGGCACGTTGGTGAACAGCCAGGCCAGATAGAAGAACAGGGCGTCCCGCCACAGGCGGTACGCCCTGTTTGCGTCCACGACAAGTTTATTTTGCATCGCTGCCAGGATGTACATATAAAAAATATATTTTATTCACAATGTTACATGCGTGGCATAGATATTGCTTTTCTTGCGGCAAGCCCTTTGCGGCACCACTGCAACCCCCATTCCCAAGGAGAAAAGCCCATGTCCAAAAGCACGCAAGACTATGTCAGCGGCGACATAGCCAATGTCTGGCATCACCTCACGCTGCATCAGGGCAACGCGCCCATGATTGTCACCGAGGGCAAGGGCCTCTATATCAAGGACATCAACGGCAAGGAATATCTTGACGCCACCTCCGGCGGTGTCTGGTGCGTCAACGTGGGCTACGGGCGTGAGCGTATTGCCAATGCCGCAGCCGAACAGATGAAGAAGATCCCCTTCTATGCCGCCAGTTGCGGCAGCCTGCCTACCATTGATTTCTCGGAAAAGCTGCTTTCGCACATGCCTGGCTTTTCGCGTGTCTATATTTCCAGCAGCGGCTCCGAGGCCAATGAAAAAGCCTATAAAATGGTGCGCCAGATTTCGCAGCTCAAGCACGGCGGTAAAAAATACAAGATCGTCTACCGTAACCGCGATTATCACGGAACCACCATCAGTACCCTGAGTTCCTGCGGGCAGGAGGAACGCCGTGAGCAATACGGCCCCTTTACTCCCGGTTTTGTGGAGTTCCCGGCCTGTCTTGCCTACCGCTCGCCCTATCCCGAAGGTACACCTGACTTAGGCGAAAAATTTGCCCGCGAACTTGAGATTGTGGTGCAGAAGGAAGATCCCGACACTGTGGGTGCCGTCATTGTGGAGCCCATCACTGCGGGTGGCGGCATCATCGTGCCGCCGGACGGCTATTATGAAACCATCAGCGAAATCTGCAAGAAGTACGGACTGCTGCTGATCATGGATGAAGTAGTCTGCGGCCTTGGCCGGACAGGCAAGTGGTTCGGCTATCAGCATTTCAACGTCCAGCCCGACATCGTGACCATGGCCAAGGGCGTTGCCAGTGCCTATATGCCCATCTCCTGTACGGTGACAACCGAAGAGATATTCAAAGATTTGCAGGCGGGCGGCGACAAGCTGGCCTACTTCCGCGACATCAGCACCTTTGGCGGCTGCATGGCAGCCCAGGCGGCGGCTCTGGAAAATATCAGGATAATTGAGGAAGAAAACCTGCTTGATAACGTTGTGGCTATGGGCGACTATACGCAGGAAGGACTGCGTGGTCTGCTGGCCCATGCCAATGTAGGCGATGTGCGCGGCAAGGGGCTGCTGCAGGGCGTGGAATTTGTAGAAGACAAGGCCAGCAAGACCCCGCTGCCGGAAGAAAAGATCATCGCCATCTGCGGGGCAATGGCCAAGCGTGGCGTTCTCGTGGGACGCACAAACCGCAGCTTTGCGGGCCGTAACAATATCATCAACCTGGCCCCGGCCTATATCGTCACCAGAGCCGAAGTGGACATCATCGTCAACGCTCTTGACGAGTCCATCAGAGAAGTGCTGGGCTAGGTACTTTCATCACGGAGCATTGTCTGAACCGGCGGCGGCAACGTCGCCGGTTTTGCCGTTGCCGGTCTTTATCTCGTGCAATCTGACGCCCAGTTGCCGGGCCTTGCGGACGACCGTGGACTGGCTGATGCCCAGCCGTGCCGCCGCCTTATATGTGCTGCCCGTCTCACGCAGAGCGCGAGAAATAAGGCTGCGCTCCAGCTCTTCTACAGCCTGGCGGAAGCCCCCCGCGGGCGGACCGGGGGCACCATCCTCCTGTGCAGCCGCAGACGTGTTGCCGTAAACGGACGCCTGACATCCTTTGCCGTCATTCTCTCCGCAACTCTGTCTCGTGTCCACCTCTTCTTCCGACAGGCGGACATCCTTCATCCCGCCCATCAGATAGGACGGCAGGTCACGCAGGGAGATGAGGCTGCCCTCGCTCATGCTGGCCAAAAACTCCACGGCAGCCTTCAGCTCCCGCACATTGCCCGGCCAGGGATGTCTGCAAAAGCACTCAATGACCTTGGGGGAGAAAGTTTTGCTAATCTTGTACCGCCTGCACGTCCTGCCGAGGAAGAACATCATCAGCGGCACAATGTCTTCGGGGTGTTCGCGCAGGGGGGGCATTTGAATACTCAGAACACGGAGACGGTAGTAGAGATCGGCCCGGAATCTCCCCTCGTTGACAAGCTGGTCAAGTGAGCGGTTGGTGGCGGCGATAATGCGCACATCCACCCGTATCTCCTTTTCGCCGCCTATCTTGCGAAAGCCCTGTCCATCCAGTACATGCAGGATTTTGGCCTGCATATTCAGAGGCAGTTCGCCTATCTCGTCCAGGAGCAGCGTTCCCTTGTCGGCCAGCTCAAAATAGCCCTTGCGCCCGTTGCGGCTAGCCCCGGTAAAAGCCCCCTTGTCATAGCCGAACAGTTCCGACTCTATGAGCGACGGCGGGATGGCCGCGCAGTTCACGGCAATGAAAGGGCCGTCGGCGCGGTTACTGCGCTGGTGTATCCACGAGGCAGCGTAAGTTTTGCCCGTACCTGTCTCGCCAAGAATGAGGATACCCGAAGGGGATTTGGCCGCCCTGTCCAGTCCGCTCATGCAGCGGCGCATGATAGTGCTGGTAGCGATCAGGCGATCTTCGTCATCGTGATAAAAATCACCGGCTTTGCCTTGCAGGTAGCCCAGCCGTTCGGCATCGGCCAGTCCCCTCTGAAGATATTCCAGTTCGCTGATGTCGCGAATGCAGGCCACCACCCGCCAGACATTGCCCTGCTTGTCGAAGATGGGAGTGCTTGTGTTAAGGCAGCGGCTGCCGTTGGGGTAGTCATCAAAACGGGTGATAATTTTTTTCTGCTCAAGGGCCTCCAGTGTAACTGCCGCAGAAAATTTGCCCTCATTAAGAGGGATACTGACCGATTTACCAATCATTTCCTGTGGGTCAATGGCCGCAATACGGCGCAGGGCCTCGTTGACATGCAGGGTAATGCCCTGCCCGTCAATGACCCACAGCCCATCATGCATATGGTTGGTGATGGCAAACAGCTCCTGGCTGAAACTCTCCATGGCCTGCATATCTATATTCTCAACATCTTCCCAGAGCAGAATGCAGCGCTGGTCAGGGCCCGTCGGCCGCCAGGCCAGATGCCAGGGGGAATTGGCCAGCCACAGGTCAAGCTGTCCTCCGGGGGTGTCGGGTACGAATTGCCCCGCGCTGTGCCTGGTCAGCCAGTGACGCAGGAGGAGTCCACGGGGCGTGCAGTCCGCTTCAAGACGTTGCGTCAGGCTGGCAAAGGACGTGGTATGCGCCTCCACCTGCCAGTCTTCGCCCTCACACAGCAGCAGGCAGACGTGGCGGGGCAGCAGATCAAACAGGGGCATCAGGGATGCAAAAAGGGTATTCATAGACTTCCTCAACGCAAAAGTAATTCATATTTGCATTGTATAGGGAAGATGACTTGTTGAACAAACCATAATTGCATTAGTATTAGCTATGTCTTTTGTCAATCACGCTGTTATTTCAATGGGTTATCCATACCGTCCCCAAGGCATGGTTCTTGCTAGGTCTCCCAAAAACCGAAACGGAAGCACCCTGCCGGCGCGGGGAGGGCTCCGGTCAAATCACGCTATTTGGGGAGGCCGCAATGCCCGAAATGACGCCCAGCGAAGCCATGACCGAAGTTCTGGTGCAGGGAGGAGTAAACCGCGTCAGCGGTATCCTTGGATCCTCCTTCATGGATATGCTGGATCTTTTGGCTGCCGGCATGAAACCATGACCGATGGCGCCCGCCTGGCCCCGCTCTTCCGGCGTGACGCACTGGCATTGCCCACCCGCTTCCTGCCCAAGTGCGAACACCCGGACAGAAGTATTTTTAACTGACGTCTTGTATCCTCCGTGCCTCCGGCTGAAATCTGCACTCCCCGCAGGCTCCGGCCGGAGGATAGACTGGAGTGATACATATGAAAGATCTGCTTTTGGCTTGTGCCTGAACGTCACCTTGCAGCAGGGGCTGTTCAGGTGGGAACGGACAACCTTGTAACCCTTTCAAGGAGGCCCCGATGTCATTGAAAAAACTCTTCCTTTCTACCCTGGCTCTTTTGCTTCTGCTGGGTACCTCGGCCGTGGCCGCCGAGACTTTTAAGGTGGCTGTGGGCGACCCCGAAGACTCCGAGCAGGGCGTAGTGGCCAACGCCTTTAAGCAGTATCTGGAAGAAAAATCCAAGGGCGCCATCAAGGTAGAATGTTTCTTTGGGGGGTCGCTTGGCGATGAAAGTGAAACCCTGCGCAATGTGCAAAAGGGGACTCTGCCCTTTGCCGTGGCCGGCATCGCCAACCTTGTCCCCTTTGAAAAGCGGCTTGGTCTGCTGACCCTGCCCTACCTTTTTGACAATCTTGATGAAGTTGTGGCCGGAACCAATGACAAGCCCGCCGAACTGCTCAACAGCTACGCGCTCAAGGCCGGTTTCCGTGTGCTGACATGGACGTATACTGACTTCCGCTACATCTCCAACTCCAAGCATCCCATCAAGAAAATGGCGGATATGCAGGATCTGAAATTCCGCGTTCCGCAGAGTGCGGTACTTATCGCCGCCTATAAAGCCTTTGGTGGCAGCCCCACCCCCATCTCCTGGGCCGAAACCTTCACCGCCCTCCAGCAGGGCGTGGTGGACGGCCAGTGCTATGGCTACATCGGCTTCAAGGCCATGAAGTTCAACGAGGCTAACCAGAAGTATCTGACGGAAGTACACTACACCTACCAGCTACAGCCGCTGGTCATGAGCGAGCGCGTTTACCGCAAAATGAGGCCCGAAGTGCAGAAGCTGGTGGTGGAAGCCGGCAAGTACGCGCAGGAAGTGGTGCTGAAGTACCAGAAGGAAAACGGCGAAGCCGCCAAGAAGGAACTCATCGCCGCCGGTTTGGTCGTTGACCAGCTTGAAGACGAAGCCCAGTGGAAGAAGGCCGCCATGGAAAAGGTCTGGCCCGAAATGGCTGATTTTGTGGGTGGCAAGGACGCTATCAATGCGTACCTGAAGGTCGCTGGCAAGCCTGAATGGAAGTAATTTGCCCTGATTCCCGGCCGGGGCCTCCACGCGGCCCCGGCCTGATCTGGTGACACGATGTCGCCCCCGCAGGCAATGCCCCGGAGGAGAACGTGAAAAAAATCCTCAAAGCCTTACTGGATCATTTTGAAAGCTATCTCTGTCAATTTTTACTTGTCTTTTTTGTTGTGGTGGTCTTTATGCAGATCATCCTGCGCGCTATCAATCAGTCACTGCCCTGGACGGAAGAGATAGCGCGTTATGCCTTCATCTGGTTCATCCTGTTCGGGGCCTGTTACGCTACGCGCCTGTGCGCTCTCAACCGCGTCACCATCCAGTTCGCCAAAGCGCCTAAAAAACTGACTGACTTCTGTCTTTTTGTGAGCGACATGATCTGGCTTGCTTTCAGCCTGATCATGGCCTGGGAAGGCTATATCGCCGTCATGGACATGCGGGAATTCCCCTACGCCACCCCTGCGCTGGACTGGGATTTGGGCATGGTCTATCTGGTCTTTCCATGCAGCTTCCTGCTTATGGCCATCCGTATTGTACAGGTAAACTACATTCGCTTTGTTTTAAAGGAAGAGATCGCTGACCCGGATCAGGAAGCCGTCAAGGAAAGTCAGCACGCCCTGCTGGCTGACAGTGATGGGCCTGACAACGGAGACTGCATGGATGAAAACAGCCGGGAAGGAGGCCGGGCCTGATGGAAGCCTTGACACCCATGGCCATTGGCGGCCTGCTCTTTGCCATATTTTTCTTACTGCTGCTGATAGGCAGCCCCATCATGGTAGCCCTTGGTGTGGGCACTATGGCTTGCTTCCTGATACTTGATATTGACTTAAGCGTCATGATTGAAAAGGCCTTTGCCCAGCTTACGGCTTTCCCGCTTATGGCTTTGCCGGCCTTTGTGCTGGCGGGGGCACTGATGGAAGCATCGGGCATATCGCGTCGGCTGGTCAACATAGCTGAGGCTATGGTCGGCCCCATCCCCGGCGGGCTGGCCATTTCCACCGTGTTGTCATGTGTCTTTTTCGGAGCCATCTCCGGCTCTGGCCCGGCCACCACGGCTGCCGTGGGGATGCTGATGATTCCTGCCATGCGGCGGCGTGGCTATGACCCAGCTTACGCAGCCGCCACCACGGCCACGGCCGGAGGTATTGGTATCATCATCCCCCCCAGCATCCCCATGGTCATTTACGGTGTTACCGGGCAGGTGAGCATTTCCAAAATGTTTATGTCTGGCTTCATCCCCGGTATCATCATTGCCACCGCCCTCTGCGTGGTGCACTACATGAAGTGCCGTGACCTGAGCAGTGGTCTGCAATGGTCGGCCGGGCATATTGCCCACACCATCAGGAATGGCTTCTGGTCCATCATGGCTCCTACCATCATTCTGGGTGGTATTTACGCGGGCTGGTTCACTCCCACCGAGGCGGCCATTGTGGCGATCTTCTATACGGTCTTTGTGGGTATCTTTATTCATAAGGAGCTGAAGCTCCGGGCCTTCATGTCCTCGCTCAATACCACCACCTGGCTCACGGGCCGAGTGCTGGTACTGGTCTTCACGGCTACGGCTTTCGGCTATCTGCTGACCTCCTACAAGATACCCAACGAAATCGCCAGCTGGGTACTTGGTTTCACCGATAACGTCTATCTGGTCTGGACCTTTGTGGTCATCTTCCTGCTCTTCCTTGGCATGTTCATGGAAACGCTGGCCATCATCATGCTGGTGACGCCAGTCCTGTTGCCCATTATGACTGCCTACGGGGTTGACCCCATTCACTTCGGGCTGGTACTCATCTGCTGCTGCGGTATCGGATTCTCCACGCCCCCGCTGGGCGAAAATATGTTTATAGCATCGGGCATATCCGACCAGCCTCTGGAACATATCTCCATCAAGGCTCTGCCTATGGTGGCGGCCAACATTACCGCTGTAGTGCTGCTGGTTATCTTCCCGCAGCTTGTCATACTCCTGCCCAATATGATGGACGCAACGCCCTAAGCGTACCAGCACGAGGTTACTATGTTCAAAATGCGCTTCCTTGTAATGTTTGTGGTCACGGTATTTCTGTGTGTGCCAGCCCACGCCCTGACTGCACAAGGAGAACTACACCTGACGCTGGGTGATCCCATTGAATCGGAGATGGGCGAACTGGGCAAGGCCTTCAAGGAATATGTGGAACGTGAAAGTCTGGGCAGCATGAAGGTGGAGCTGGCCTCTGCTGGCGGCAGCCTTGGTGAGGATGAGTCCCTTCAGTTTCATCGTGTCCAGCTTGGCAGACTGGATATGGCTTTCGGCGGCGTGGCTAATCTGGAACCGATGGTCAATGCCCTTGGCTTGCTGACCCTGCCCTATCTTTTTACCAGTGAGGAGGATGTGGTGCGCGCTACCTCCGGTGAGGCGGCACGGCTGCTCAATACTCATGCTGAAAAGGCCGGTCTGCGAATACTGGCATGGACATATTGCGGCTTCCGCAACATATCCAACTCCAAACGGCCCATTACGCGCCTTCAGGACATGCAGGGCCTGCACTTTCGCGTGCCGCAGAGTTTCGTCATGCTGGAAACCTACCGCGCACTCGGCGCCACCCCCTCGCCCATTGACTGGAACATGACCCGTAATGCCCTAATGAACCATGAGGTGGATGGGCAATGTTATGATCACACCGGCTTTTTGGCCATGCGCTTCCATGAGGCCGGGCAGCGATACATTTCCGAGCTGCATTATCTCTATTTATTGCAGCCACTGGTCATCAGCCTTCAAGTCTTTAACCAGATGTCCCCGAACATGCAGGATATCCTGTTGCGTGCGGGGCAATATGTGCAAGAGCTTTCCCTGCGCTATCAGCAGGAAGAGCGGCCCAAGGCCAGAGAGGCCCTGCAGAAGGCAGGGGTGCAAATCGACGCTCTCTCCGATGAGCCTGTTTGGCGGCAAGTGGTACGCGAAAAAGTCTGGCCCAGGGTTGTCAATCATATTGGCGGTAAGGAGGTCATCAACGCCTACCTTGCTGCTGCCGGGCTGCCATTATGGGAATAACCGCGCAGTTTAGGATGGCCCCCGACAGGATGAGTACCCTGAAAGTTACCCAGACAAGAGGCGGTTTTTCTTGGTTTTCGTTACCATAGCTGGATAACGGGAAAGCCGGAAATCGTTTGTTTTCAACGAGTTCCGGCTTCCCTTCTTGGTGCTCTTTACACAAAATTCTGGCGAGGGAGGAATGACAATAAATTACATATCATAGCGAAATATAATAATTTATTATAAATTTCACCCATTGATACCCTTGGAGATACCCCAAAACATTTGCGATGATCTTGGCCTTTGTTGACTCTTACTAGAAGTCATTTCATAATTCGTATGAAATGGCTTCGACCGCCAGACGAAAGTCTGGCGCGGCGCGAAAAGCGCCGTGAATGAACCCAAAACCACGTTTTTGGGCGAATGATCTTCATAATTCAGCCCTTGGGCTGAATTATGAAATGAGTTCTATACAATCAGAAACACTTCCTATCAAGCTCTCCAAATAGTATCGTTCACTGATTTTAGCAAAAATGCCAATATGTTCATGCCCTTCAAAGACAATTACATGAATAATGCTTCAAAATATTTGTAATTAAAATAGATACTCACACATTTGCATATCAGAAGGTATATCAATACCACGGGCCTGGTTCGTCTTAAAATCCATTATAGCGTTTTTCCGTGGCACAATGTCGGACAAATTTTAGACCGTGTTCAGCTGCAGGCTGATGACTGTTCCGCCCGGAACTACTTCGAGAGCCTGCCCCATATTTTTTAGTGTAATAATTTGTTCTTCGCAGGTTCCATGGAAGGGAAACAGCCGGTCAGGACATTTGCGATCCACCTTGAGAAATCCGAGTCCCTGGTCGAGCCAGATGGTCAGTGCCGTACCGTCTTGAAACTCTAGCCAAAGGGAGCGGGCATGGGCCATCATTTTTTTGTCCGTGGGAACTACCTTGACCGTTCCAAGTTCGTTCAGCAACCTTCTGACGGCTTCATCGCGTTCTGTGGCACGGCTCCAATTGTCCCACACTTGGGAATACTCCCCGGAAATCCGGTCTGCGAGCATGACGAAGAAGGTGGGGGAAGCCCATGCCTCGCCATATAGCTCTTTCAGATGGCTCAACAGCCTGTAAAGAAGGACTACTGTAAGGGGGGAATTGCAGTATCTGTCGGAAAACATGATGCGTGTGATGGGCCGCCGGAAGGCAATGGGGTCGCGTCCCAGATCTTTTTCAAGAGATTGATGCAGTTTGTGCCACAACCATGGAGCGAAGTCTGTGACGGAAGTCTTGTCGTTGCCATCTATCTGCACGATGGCACTGTTGCCGGATTTTGCCAGAAGATCCTTTTGTAGAAGCGGTCTGCGTGTGCCCGCATCTCCTTGCATGCAACCCTTGAGCAGCAGATGGTTTTCCTTTTCTTCGTATACAGCCCAGCGATGCAGCAGCCCGTCGTCTATGGTGACTGCGAGACGGGCATGAGGATGAGAAAAGCCACCCTCAAGAACGGAGCAGGTCACGCTACCATGGATAAGGGGAGCAAGAAGCATGCGTTCTTCCTGACTGAAGCTGTCGTAAAGTTCTTTTTCCAGAGTCAGCTCGATATGTACTTGTCGTAGTCTTAGAATGTCCAGAAGATGCAGCATGTCACCGTCGCCGGGCAACCATAGAGAATGTGGTCCGAGATGCAGAATGATGGTTGCCTCTGGATGCACCAGGGATGCAGACAGCACTGATTCTTCAAGGCGCATGGTTTCCGTTGCAGTCGAAGGGCCGAAAATGCGCGCCTGCGGGGGCAGATCGAGCAGAGTGAACCAGATAGGCGTGAGCACTTCCAGCCCCTTGTGTCTGTCGAGATCCCGACTCTGATAACGCAGGTCGAAGCTGAGGATACAGTGGGGACAGGCCGTTTCACAGTCATGATTCCTGCATAGCAAACGCTCGCGCGCGTCGCGTAGAAGATCCGCCATATACTCCCCGGCGGAAGAGGCGTAGCCTGCGGCATTTTTGTCGAAAACGAAGATGGAGGTACAGATCGTGCCATCTTCTCTTTTGCGGGTGTCTACAGTACATTCCAGCTCTTCCGCTTGAATGCCAAGTCGTGCGGCCAGAGCGTCGCGCAGGGCGACGGCTATGGGAAATGCCTGTGTTTCATCGTTGAGCCAGGACTGGTCTTCCTTTCGTATCTGCACCTCAAGGACGTCGGTTTTACTTTCGCTGGCAAGCCAGAGAGGTGCTTTTATTTTCCATTCCATACCTTCCCGGCAGGCGGGACAGACATGGTTGGCGGGATCATTTTCGTTTTTCCCTCCACGAAGTTTTTTATGATTCCTTATGGCAGAGGGTATTTCCCCAGTTTCGGAGATGGATTCCACTCTGCCGCAGGCCAGGCATACCGCGTATCCTTTGCCATAAAGACCGCGGGAGAGATGAAATACCGTGCCGGATGTGGTGCAGCGGAAGCGGACCCTTTCGGGAAGCCCCAGAGATACCCACGGGCCGCAGGCGCACACATTGGCCTCGGCGTGACTCAGACCTGTTATGCCGAGTGTGACGTTATTGGATGGCTCCCTAAAGAAGTCGACAGCAAAGCCCGCAGGCTCAAGATATTCATGCCAGTTCTCCTGTGTCAGGGTCGCGCCGCAATTGCTGCATGTGGTCAGGGAACGACTGGCCGCCGTGCCGAAACTGCCGCAGTTCCGGCACCTCCAGCGGTTTCGTATGTTCTGTAGTTCCGCGGGGTCATCTTCGGAAGCGGGGATATGCCAGTTCAGGGTTATGCCCCTTGACTCGTAAACAAGACCGTTAATGGCAACGCTGTTACCGGGAGCGTATTCGGTGAGCGCTGAGGAAAGGGAACGACTGGGCAGCTCTCGCCGCAGAAACAGGTTGTCCGTTTCTTCCCTGCTTTCTTTTTGGCTCTATTGAAGAACGCTGTTGATAGCATGATTCATCGTAAAATCCCTTCCCTATTTTTCCTCAGACATTCTTTTCCGCTCTTCCCCAACCCACCTAAAAACTCGCTCATTATCTATAAATTTTTCTATTTACAAATAGAAACTAATTGCTATCATTAGATTAGCTGGCCGGAACCATCGTAGGCATGTGCATAGCAAGGTAGGAACCTACCACCCATAAGCTATAAGCTATGCGCTTACGCTCCTCACCGTTACACGGAAAGGAGTGATGTCTATGACATACTTCTACAAACCACGAGGCTGGAAGGCTAAAGTCCATCTTTACTCCCGCCTCTCCAAACGCAAAGTTAGGCTTTAATCCCTAGAGGGATTGATTGATTGTTCAAAGCATACTC